>NZ_CATXCO010000035.1:0-15202 GCF_958366745.1 uncultured Romboutsia sp. | reverse complement strand
TTAGTTTTGATTAATTTAAGTATATTTTGTTTCACGTACAAAGTCCTAAAATATATTTGGGAAGTTTTTTTCATGATTTTATTTTAGGAGAATTTATGAAAAGATTAGAATTTAATTTTCATAAATTAATTATTGAATAAAATTAAATATAATGGTAAAGTATATTCATAAATTAATTTATGAATAGGTGATGAGATGGAAGTTTTTAAAGAGATATTAGATACACATACTAAAATATGTACTTGCAGAAAGATTTATAAGATAAATGATGACCTTGAAATTACAGTTGATCAAAAAGAAAATAAGGTTGTTATGTGGGGATTTAATCATAAAAGTGATAGGTTTTTGAATTTATCTACTAAGAGATTTCAAAAATTGATGGATGGCTTTAAATCAGTAGCTAGTGATTTATATTCAAGTGGAAATTACTATTATATAACTGTAGATACTTCTAAGAAGGAAAGTATAGATGATAAGTCTTATGAGGTGGAAATAGAGGAGTTAAAGAAAAAAATAGATTGTTTGAATGATATTATAGCTAGGCTAGAAAAACGTAATGAAAGATTAGAAGAGGATGTTGAGAAATATAGAAAAGATTATTTATATTATTTTGATGAGTATTCAAAGTTAAGGGATAAAGATTTTAATAGAAATTTAGAAGAAATTAATAATTTAAAGAAAAATTCTTTAATACATAATGCTAGAGGTGCTGGTAGAAAGGCTAAGTTTACTGATGATCAGGTTGATGAGATAAGAATGCTTAGGGAAGATGGAAATACTATAAAAGAGATTGCTAATAGATATAATTGTTCTGTTGGGTTAATTCATAAATTAATAAATGAAAAATGAAGAGGTGGAAAGATTATGGATATAGCTCATAAAATTTGTTTATAGATGCTTCGCATTGGTAAAAAGATTTTATGAGAGCTTATGGTTTTTAAACCTTCGGTTATTCAGCCCCTGTATGTCCAATGCTTTCACTTCGTAAAAACTAAGGCATACAAGGTGATGCTACAATATAGCTCATATTACATAGGATTTTTTGGATTATGATATGAGCTATATTGTAGCTTTATTTATGTGCTTACTATTTACTACGTTTCAGCATTGGACATACTTTTCCCACCGCGCTCTCTGCTCCCCCTCCTCCAATCCCTTTGCTCTAGTAAAAATTAAGAATAGTATAGGATAATAGTTGAAGTAGGAGCAAAGACCGCTCCTACCTCAACTATCTTTATTTATATATTGGGGTCAAAATCTTTAGGGTCAAGTCTGACATCACAGATTGCAGCAAAAGTGGTTCGCCCACACGTGGCTCAAAACCTCTGCAAACTGTGATGTCAGACTAAAAACCCACTGCATTATTTATTTTTTATTTGTATTTGATTTATGAAATTTTATATAAGGCTCTGTTATAATTAAATGTTGATATATGATACTTTTTCGGAAAATAAGTTATAATGTATAATAAGATAATAGTTGTTAATTTATGGGGGGAATTTTATGAGCAAAAACAATGCTAAAAAGAATAATAATTACTATTTTCCACTTTTTATGGGAATGGGACTTGTCTTTGGTGTGATACTTGACCAGATAGCAATAGGATTATGTTTAGGTGTTGCTATTGGTCTTGCTTTAGATAATAATAAAAAGAAAAAATAGATTAAATTTGAATATTAATATAAAGAAAGAGGATATGTTTAACATGCCCTCTTTCTTTATATTAATATTGGTTTAAAACAGAGCTTTATATAAAAAAATATTTTTTGAAGTGGATATTGTTTGTAATATTTAATATTACTCTAGTATTACTGTATATGTATCTATTTGTACTACTAAATTTTAAGGAAATACTTATGGAGTTTGGCTGTCGCCACCGCGCTTTACGCTGCAATCTTTTGAGCAAAGACCACTCAAAGTAGTTCGCCTACACGTGGCTCAAAAGGATTTTCGCTACAATCGCTAACTCAAAATCACTTTTAATCGAAAGCTGTATGTAAATTTGAAGCGTATATTTTTTAGTTAGTTATTATAATAAAAGATAGGCCTTTCGGCCATGCCCCTCTGACTAATCCCTAAAGCACTCATACTACTACGCTTATAACATACTCCGCAAACATCATATTACATATCAAGTCTGCTCCGTATCTTATCGCTTCGTAGCATTCGTAGCTTTTTAGGGATAGCCATTCACTGCCCTAAGCCCAATGCCCATTGTCTAGTTTTTATTGGTGCATGAATTAATAAAGATTATAAAACCTCCACGTTTTAGATAAGTTACTCTACAAGTTTTTTAAATATTAATTTCATCTATAAAGAAAATTAGCCTATTTACCTGGTGTCGGTATTATATTTTAACACTAATATATCGCATTGGATAAAAACGTTGCTCCGCTATCCAATGCTGGTGCAAATATAGCTTTTAAAGGAAATTTCAGCATTTATGTATAAATTAAAGATTACTTGAAATTCACGTAAATGTGAATTTGATAAGTACTAAATTTATTAATATTTCACGTTTTCGTGAATATGAAAATGAGTTTTTATAAGATGTTTAATATATTAAATATTGAAATATACACGTTTATAGGAGGGATTGGAGTGAAAGGTAGTTTTGAAGGTTTATATACATTTCTTGAAGTGGCTGAGATTTATGGAATAGATGATTCATGTTTAAGAAAGCAAGTAGCTCGTGATAAGTTTGTTATTGGTGAAGAAGTAAAGAAGATGGGAAGAACATGGATTATAACAGAGCAGGCAATGATTAAAAGTTTTGGAGCTTTGAAGTTTGAGGAATACAAGAAGAAACAACAGAAAAAGGAGCAGGCTAAAGAGAAAAAATTAAATAAAGTCAGCTTAAATGCTCAAAAGACTAGTAAATGCAGTGGTCAAAAGAGAAATAGATCTAGTAAGAAAGTACATAGCATGAATGAGAAGGAAGAAAAGATAAGAGATAGTTGGGTTAATGGAGAAATTAAAGGCGTAGAGCTTAAAAGTTTTGCTTTTAATACAAATGATAGTGAGCAGATTTAAAAACTCTTACAGGCTAAAATACGGGCTTTATTGTATTAAATAAAAATAAATTTTACATTTTAAAGATAATATACTTATTATATATATAGAAATATATAAATTTTGGAGGTATTTATGAAAAATTTAGAAAATAAATTGATGTTTATAATAAAAGAAAGTAATCTTATAAATTTATTTGATTATGGATATGTAAAGGAAGAAAGTACTGATGAAGGTGAATTTGCATATAAATATTTTGTAAATATGAGAGATAGCGTTAAAAATCCACTTCATGTTAGTTCTTTTGAATTTTACAATAGAAAACATTCATATAAAGATGGTAGCTTTTCTAAGTTTAGAATTTATCATGATGGAAAAATGCCTAGAAATGTACATAATGAGTTAGAAAATTTAAAATATGTTATATCAAGGTCTAAGACATATATAGATTTTGCATCTGATAATTTAGATAATTTAGTAGCAATTGGAAGAGAAGTATATGATATAATCTCAAAATAAAATAAGATGGTTACAAGTATGTACCATCTTATTTTATTTTATTATTTTATCTTTTTAAGTTTTAGTAATTGACTCATATTTACCCATAAAACTAATCTTAAATTTTATAATTTAAATATATAGAGATAAGTTTAATTTTATGGAGGTATTTATGGGAAAGTTAGTTATTGATTTAGGACATGGAGGACATGATCCTGGAGCTATTGGACCAAATAAAACACATGAAGCAGATGTTGTCCTGGCTATAGGAAAGGAACTTAATGAATTACTTAAAGGTTATGATCTTGAAGTTAAATTTACAAGGTTATCTGATGTTTATTTATCATTGAGTGAAAGAGCTAAGATTGCAAATGATTTTAAAGCAGATTATTTTTTATCAATTCATATTAATTCAGCTACAGATAGCAGTGTTAGAGGTGTTGAAGTTTGGCAGTATTCTAATAAAAATGATAAGTTAAATAAATTTTCTAATGGTTTATGTGAGGATGTAGCAAATATTTTTAATGCTAGAAATAGAGGTGTTAAGCAAAGCCAAAAACTTTCTGTACTTAAAAATACCAATATGCCTGCTGCTTTAATTGAGGTTGATTTTATTTCTAATGTTAATGCGGAAAGAGATTTAAATGTTAGTAGTAATATTAAAGCGGTAGCTCTAGTAATTAGGGATAATTTAATAGATTTATTTGGATTAGAAGCTGTTGCAAGTGATGTTTTATACAAGGTTTGTATTGGAGCTTTTAAAGATAAAAATAATGCTATAAATCAGGTTAAATTGGCCAAGGATAAAGGGTTTATAGATACATATATAATACAAAATAGTTAATAAAACAACAAAATGAATCAAAAAAAAAATACGAATAGTTACAAAACTATATTTTTATAGAAAAATATAGTTAGAGTAATTAAAATTTAGATGTATATTCTATGCTAGTTTATAACATTTATTTTACAGTAAATTAATGGTGAAATATAATTCTATAGCTAAAATTAAAGAGTTAGTATTTAGATAATTTTAATAATTACTGATTCTTATAAAAGCTTTTTTATTTAAACCAATTTATGTTACGGGGAAGAATGATTTAAATTAGCCAAATAGATTAATACATAAAATAATAATTTTATGAGGAGGAAATAAGTATGTTATTAAGGAAGAAAACTAAGAGTTTAATTGTTGTATCATTGGCGATAATAGGCTTAGCTAGTACGTCAATAGTAAATGCACGTAGTTTGATAGCAAGTAATACATCTTTAGTTCAGATTGAATCAAAGGGAACTCATCCAACAGGTTCAGTAACTAAAGGTAACTATACAGTAAATTCATCAATATTAACTAAGCCATCAATGGGACAAGCTGCTGCAAGAGGAATTCTAACAGTTGGTTCACCTAAACCAGCAAAAGATATGGGGCTATCTATGACATTATGGGGAACGGAGTATTCATTAATAGCAGCAACACCATATTATTATAATACAAATGGAACAACTGCAGTAAGTGTAACTACTAGATATGCAGATGGTTACTCTACATTTACTACAGGTGGAGATATGAAATATAATAACTTATCTTCTAATTGGCGTTTTAAACAAGCTAAATGGATATCTCCGTATAATAAAAATAGTGATAAGTTAGTAGAGAATGTTTTTGAAAATTATAAAGATATATTAAAAAATTTAGATATACCTAATAAAAAATTAAAAGAACGTGAGTATATGTATAATGAAAAAGGAATGATACTGGCAAAAGCAACAAATGGTATAGAAGGATATGTATATGAAGAGGAGGTAAGAAAAGATAGTTCTGAGGAAAGAACTATCAATGTTTATAATAAAGATGGAAAAGTTATAGGAGATTTTAAGATTGAATTTGGAGAAGAAGAGTAGAAATATATAAGTTTTTAATATGAAAATATTTTAAATTATAAAGATGTAGGAGTAGATATTTATTTATCATTAAGTGAAATAGCTAGGAAGAAAAAATTGACTAGAAAATACAAATAAGAAGAGTTTAAGTATTTTATGATCACACTTAAACTCTTTTTTTATGTACTTAATAAAAAATACAATTATATTTAAAATTTAATATAAAAAATTACAGAAATGACTTAATAAGTAATATATAATATTACAATAAGTAATATTTATTGGAGATGATAATATGAACAAGGAACAATTCAAAAACTTAGATATATTAGCTCAAATAGAGTATGTAAATAACATACTAAAAGAAGGTAAAACATTAACTGCTTTTTCAGAAGAAGTTGAGATATCACGAAAGACTATAAGTAAGAATTTCTCTAAATTTGGGTATAAATATAGCCAGAGTAAAAAGCAGTATATCCTTGCAAATACTGATGTACAAGCGGGGGGACGAAAGAAATATTACAGTAATATTACAGAAAGTAATATAAAAAGTACCCCGAAAAAAGAAAGTAGTATTCCAGTAATAAATAATATTACAACCAATTTAGAGATATCAAATCATCAAAAAAATAGCCTTATATATTTAATGGATAATGTAGATAGAATAAAGGCAATACTAGATGGTCAAAATGAATATTACAAAGATATTACAGATAGTAATATTGAGAAAAAAGAAGATATAGTAAGAGATATATATAACTTCAAACAAGCAAAAAGGGACTATAGAGCAAAGACTTTAAAGCTAGATGTAGAAGTTCAAAAAGGATTTGAGAAAATTGCAGAAGATCTAAAAGATAGTGGAGTAACTCAACAAGAGTTACTAAACTATATTCTAAATCAATACATTAAGTTTTATGAGAATATAAAATAAACCACCTTAATTAATTGCAGCTTAATTAAGATGGTTTATAAAAAGCTATTAAATAAATTTACCTATTTAGTGGCTTTAAGTTCATATCTAAATTATATAATTTTAATAATTCATAGTATAGAAATTTTTTATACACTAAATTTTATTGGCATTTATAAAATTTAGTGTAAGTATTGATATATCTTGGTAATGGTAATTAAAATTGTAGGTAAGATACGCTCTATATATATAAAGTGTGAAAAAATGTGTATACAAACACATTATATTTGTATATAATAAAACTATAATATATTATATATATTATGTTAATCTATGATGTGCTTGCTTTGTCAGAGAAGTGAAGTGCGGAGATTTTACCAACGGTTTATGTATTCAGCCGTTTCTGACTAGAAGTTTTTAACTTTGAACAAAAAATACATTTAAATGAAATCTGAGAGCATCTAACTTTGGTTAGATGCTTTTTTTGATTTTTTAGGTTTATTTTTTTCAATTTCTTTAATTGAAACTATATCAAATACATCTTGATTCTTGATGTATATATTATCATCTCTTACAAAAAAGCTTTCTGGATAATGAATTTTATCTTGAGCTAAGCTTAGATGCATGTACTTTCCATTGTCATCTTTAAAAAACATATAGTCACACTTTAAATTGGTTTTTAAACTTACGTTGCAAGAATCAAAGTCTAAAATAACTTTCTCAAATAATAATTTATCTATATTATGAAAATAGCTAACTCTATCATCTATTTTATTATCAAAATAGGAGCTATTCTCTATTGAATTGTATGTAATATTACCTTGTAGTACATTATTAAAAATCCTATTTTTTTTATTACGCCTAGTATCAAGTTGTGGTAAATCAGTTAAATAGTGAAACCCAATCAGATGATAAAAATTATCTTTTTTGAATTGAATTTGAATAGTTTTTGTATTCCCATCTTTAGTATCTATAGTTATGATGAAATCTTTATTAAGCAACTTTTCATAACTTTTAGCTGCTAAGATAAGAGGATCTGTATCTATTACCATAGTAATCACCCCTGTACCATAAAATTAAAGTTAAATATTTGATATATTGCTATAATATATATCATAATTAAAATTATATAATAAGTCAATATATGTAATTTTAATTACATAAGTTGTCGCTCTTTTAAAAAAATGTAATACAAAAAGTGTCTTGCTTTTATTCGTATAATTCTATATAGTTATATATGTATAGAATTATATAAGAATTTATAATTTCAAAAGTAAGGAGGAAATTATGGATAAAAAAATGCTGATGACATCAAAAGAAGCAGATCCTTTAATGGAGGAATCTAGACATGCATTTAGTGAATGGAAAACAGAAAAAATTAAAAATAAAAGTGGGTTTTATCCTGTATATAATGAATTTTTAGAAAAAGGATTATTAAAAGAGTTAAGTGGGAATGCACTAAAGCTATATATATACCTTGGAATATATTCAAAAAATGAAACAGGAGAAAGTTGGCATAGTGTAGAGCGTATAGCAGAGTATTTTGATTGTGACAAAAGAACAATTACAAGGTGGTTTAAAGAGTTAGAAGATAAAGAGCTTATATTCAGGGTACAAAAGGGATATAAAAGAGCAGCAAATACGTTTTTAAAGCCGTACTGATTTTATACTAAAGGTATTGTGTATTGTAATAAGTGGATTTGTAATTAATATAAAATTAAGTAAAGAAATAACTAGTCTATATAAAAGATATATGGAATCTATTTTATATGCTTTTGATCAACGTATGAAGTCATTTGCGATATGAGCCTAAGTGAATTTTGTTAATAAATTTTTAGTATTATATATATAAATGATAGCTAAAAAGACATGTCTAACTGAGGAAGAAGCTGAAGCTTAAAAAATAATAAATAGAATATGTTTAAAAATAATAAGAAATTAATACATATGGATTTAGCTTGGAATATATTAGTTCAATATTGTAAGACTTCAATGAAGAAGATAGTTAGGAAATTTGAATAGTATACAAAGTTTATTTTATTAGGAACAGAAGCATTTTGGGCGTAGATAAGTTATAGAGGGAGATGTATTAACAAGTGTAATTATACTAAGACTACCATTTTTAGTACTAGACATAATTAGAGAACATAAAAAATCTATTATAGAAAATTTGTTAATGAATGTAGATGTTCAAGAAATGATAATTAAGTTGAAACAAGGTGTAGGCAGGTTGATAAGAAACTCGACTGATAGGTGAATAATATCAATATTAGATTCTAGAGCTAGTGAAGATAATAATAAATATTATTATAAAAATATATGGGAGTCAAATTCCATGAAAAATATAACTATAGATTTAAACTCAATTAAGGAATTTATAGATAACAATAAAGAGGTATATTTAAGTTAACCTGAAATATATGGCCTAGGATCCTAGGCCTAAAAATAATTGACAATACACCGAATTAGATGTATAATAAAAATAAAAAACATCGAAAATGATGTAAAATCTAGGGAGGATCATTATGAAAGTAATATTACATAATGCTCTAGGAGAAATAAATGATATTTTAAAATTTACTAATAACGAGAGAGAAAAAACTGACATTCTAGAACTTTTATTGTCTCTTATAAAAGATACTCAAGGTACACTGGAATCTTCAAAAATAAAGAAGATAAAAGCAGTAGATGTGAAAATATATGAGGTAATAAAAGGATCACTAAGGGTGTTTTACACATCTTATGATGGAGACATTTACATAGTTCATATATGTCGTAAGCAAAAAAATAAAACTGAACTAAAAGATATAAAGCTTGCGGAAAAAAGGGCAAAAGAGATACATCGTATATAGTTAAATAAAAAATATCATTTATTTCCTCTTAGAGGAAATAATAATTACCCTAGTAAATAAATTAAATATTGATAAATAATTACAAACAATAAGGAGGTGTAAAGAAATGTTGATTAAAATAAGAGTATCGGATGTAAAGAAGAAAGTTGGAGAATTTATTAAGAGTTTAGTTGAATTAGAATGATCCTAATTAAATCATTGATTTTAAGGAGGAGACTAAATGAGAAATGAACACATAGAAATTGATATTGAATCATTAATGAAAGCTGTAGAGTCACTCAGCAACGAAGAGAAAATTTTATTAGAAGCGAAAGAAATAGAGAGAGCATTTATTATTAAATTGATTAGTGTTAGAAAAGAGAAAGGAATAACACAGAAGGAGTTAGCTAAAAAAACTGGATTAACGCAACAGGTTATTTCTACAATAGAACAGTGTGGAAGAAGGCCAACTTTAACAAATTTAATCAGATATTTGATGGGATTAGATTTAGACATCAATAAAATTTTTAACTCAACTATATAATACATTTATGAATAGATTTTAAAGGTAATATAGAGTTTATTAAATTAAATAAATAATATTGATGAATTACCTTAATTATCTAATATACTAATATAAAGTATGAACGGAAAATATATATTATAAAAATAAAATCATTTTAAGAGAAGCTATAATTCTTTGTTTTAATTATAGCTTCTTTTCAATTGATTTGACAAACTTTGATAAATAAATTAAAAGAGTTTACATTTAAATTAAAAAATAAATAAAATATTTTGAGTATAATACATTGGTATTACTTAATTTGAATGTAAATTTTTACTTTAAAAAGGTCAAGTTTGAGCCGACAAACTTGACCTTTTTTATATTCAAATTGTATTATAAAATATAAAAAAAGACATCAATAGTGATCGCATCAGGAGGATAAAATGAAAAAAAGAGCAGTAGGATATTGTAGAATATCAACATTAATGCAAGTAGATAATACCTCACTTAAAGACCAAGAAGATAAAATTAGAATGTATGCTAAACTTCACGATATCGTGATAGATGAAATATTTATAGATAAAGCAGTATCAGGTAAATCTACAGATAGACCAGAGTATGATAAGATGATGGATTATGTAAAAGAAAATAACATAGATATGATTATAGTTTATAAAAATGATAGGATACATAGAAGTTTATATAATTTATTAGCCATGATTTATGAACTTCAAAAGTATGAAGTAGCTTTAGTAAGTGTAACGGAAATGTTTGATACATCAACACCTCAAGGAATGCTATTTTTACAGATGTTAGGGAGCTTTGCAGAGTTTGAAAGAGCAGTTATAAATGAAAGAACTCGTAATGGTAGAATAGCAAGATTAAATGAAAATAAGTGGGTTGGAGGGAAGCCCGCATTTGGATATAAAGTAAATAAACAAGGTCAATTTGAAATAGATGAGGAAGAAGCTAAAATAGTTAAGGATATATTCAAATTAAGGTCCAAGGGGATTTCATTAGCTAAGGTAGGTGCTAAGTATGGATTTTCAAAGCAGAAGGTAGATTATATATTAAAAAATAAAAATTATATTGGTGTATTTGAATATCAGGGAAAAAAAGAAAAGAATGAGATTGTTATTGATATAGAGCCAATAGTATCAAAGTATATGTGGAATAAAATTAATAAGAATTAGGTGTCCCATTTTTTGTTCTCTTTGTATTGTGGGGGCTTTAGCCTGTTTCTATTTTTCTTGTATGAATTACTCATTTTATGGTACAATTTATCTATAATAATCGGAAAATAAAAAAAGTTAGAACCCTCCATCGCCAAACAGAGATTCTAACCTTTTTTATCTAAAACCCTATGAAAGAAAAAGATAAGAGAATCTAAATCTTAAATAGAGAGCTTTTTTAATTTTTTATATTGTTATTTTATCACAGACAGAAATAACTGACAAGAATATAAAGAAACTTCTCTTATCTTTTTTGGGGTAGATTAAATAGATAAGGGGAGTTTTTTTATGCAATTAAATAATTTAGCAGAAGTCAGAGACTTTGATATAGAGGAATGTATAAATCATTTGGAAATGTTACATAAGGATAGTAAGGGTTATATAACAATATCTTCAAAAGACCCAAACTATAAACAGTGGCATTATAAGAGTGAAGATATTATAGATAATGCGGAAGATATTTTAAATATAATAAATGCATATGTATCTCAAAATACATTTTATAAGCCACAAAGAAGGATTGAAAATATAAAAGAGCTTAGAACTATTTATATTGACATAGATTGTCATAAGACTAAGTATTCTAAAGAAGCTGTAAAGTATTTTTTAGAAAAAGATTTTTATGGTACTAAAATACCACAACCAAATTTTTTAATAGATAGTGGTAGGGGGCTTTATTATGTACTTTTAATAGAACCTGTACCAAGTATGGCTATGCCACTTTGGTATGCAGTTCAAAGATATATTTATAATCAATTAAAAGAGTTTGGAGCAGATGCAAATGCACTTGACCCAACTAGAGTTCTACGAATTGCAGGTACAGTTAATTCAAAGAGTAATAGTTATGTAGAGATTTTGGATATGCATAGTTATAAGTATAGGTTAAGAGATATACAAGAAGAGTATTTACCTGAAATTACTGAGAAAAAAGAAAAGAAAAAGGGTAGACCTAAAAAAATTGTAAGTCTTTTTAATGAATATAGTTTATATCATGCTAGAGTTTTAGATATTATAAAGATTTGTGAGCTTAGAGATTATGATGTTAAAGGTCATAGAGAGTTAATTTTATTTTTATATAGATATTTTACTTGTTGTTTTATACAAGATCCAGAAGAAGCTTTACAAAAAGCTTTAGAACTTAATTCAATGTTTAAAGAGCCGCTTCTTGAAAGAGAAGTTATAAGAGATACTAAGTCAGCAGAGAAGGCTTATGTGGAGAGGAAGTATAAGTATACTAATACTAAGCTTATAAAGATATTAGATATAACATTAGAAGAGCAGCAACATTTAAAAACCATTATTTCTAGTAAAGAGAAATATAGAAGGTGTGCAGATGTGAAGAAGGCTAAACAAAAGGCTAAAAGAAGAAATGAAAAGGGATTAACTAAGAAACAACAAGAGTTAGAAGATTTAAAAATAAAAATAAATGAATTGAAGAATAAAGGAAACAGTGTTAGAGAAATAGCTAAGATACTAGGGATAAGTAAGTCTAAAGTAGGGCGGTTAGTTTAAAATTAACTGTCCCATTTTTTGTTCTCTTTGTATTGTGGGGGCTTTAGCCTGGTTCTATTTTAGGGAGTGTTTAGATGAAGTTAGTTAGTTTGCAGTTAGAAAATTTTAGAGGTTATTCAGAATTTACTACCATTGATTTAAATGATTTAACGTGTTTAGTTGGAAAAAATGATGCAGGGAAATCAACTATTTTAGAGGCATTAGATTTTTTCTTTAATGAAGGAGGATCTAATGGAATTATTAAGCTTGATAAAGATGATTGCTCTATAGGTTCTGGAAAGGAAGAAATTTTGATTGGAGCAACATTTACAAATGTTCCTGATAAAGTAATACTCGATACATCTGTTGAAACTTCTTTAAAAGATGAGTTTTTATTGAATAAAGATGGTATGTTGCAAGTTAATAAAATTATAAAAAGTGGAAAAGTAATAAGTACAAAGTTAATTGCTAATTATCCTAAAGGCAAACCAAAAGTACATTCTCTTAAGATAAGTGAATTGAAAAAGTTATTAAAAGAAATGGATATTTCAGTTGAAGATGAAAGAATTTCTTCTTTATGTAGAAAGGCTATTTTAAGTTCATATTGTAAGGAAGAATTAGAGGAAATTGAAATTGAAACTAAAAATGAAGGTGGAAAAGCTATTTGGGAAGAATTAAAGAAGTATTTGCCTGCATATTCATTATTCCAATCAGATAGGAAGAATCAAGACAAAGATGGTGAAATACAAGATCCAATGAAGGAAGCGGTTAAAGAAGCACTTTCAAATAAGGAAATAATAGATACATTAAATAATATAAGCACAGAAGTGATAAATGCAGTTAAGGATGTGACTCAAAGAACATTAGAAAAATTAGCAGAGATGAATCCTGAGATAGCAAAAGAGCTAGAACCAGAGATACCTAAAAAAATAGAATGGGATAAGGTATTTAATTTTGGACTTCGTAGTGACAATGGTATTCCGTTGAATAAAAGGGGAAGTGGAGTAAGAAGAATGATTTTACTTAACTTTTTTAGAGCTCAGGCAGAAAAAAGAAGGTCATCAGATTCATCTTCTAATATAATCTATGCATTTGAAGAGCCTGAGACAGCACAACACCCAGATTATCAGAAAAAGCTTATAGATTCATTTATAGAACTGAGTAAAAGTAAAAATACACAAATTATTTTTACTACACATAGCCCTGAAATATGTAATATGGTGCCAATAGAGTCATTAAGATTAATTGATAGAAGTTTAAGTAAAGAATTTAAAGTACCTACAGAGCATGTATTAGATGATATTGCAAATACATTAGGGGTATTACCAGGAATAGCAGTAGAGATAGATCAAAATGTAAGAAACGTAAAGGTAGCAGTATGTGTAGAAGGTAAGCTAGATATTAGCTTTTTAAGAAATATAAACACGAATATACCAGAGATAAAAGATATTGTTGATTTAAACAGTGAAAAAATTATAATGATTCCTATGGGAGGAAGTACATTAAAAGATTGGGTAAATGAAAGGTATTTAGAAAAGCTAGAGCTTAATCAAGTACATATATATGATAGTGATATTGGATCTGAAAAGGAAAATAAATATAAAAATCAAGTTATTGAATTAAATAAGATAAGTTCATGCAAAGCATTTGAAACAAATCTTAGAGAAATTGAAAACTACATCCATCCAACTATCTTAGAAGATATAGGAATAAGATTTGAAAAAGAGTATTTAGATAATTGGAATAAGTTAGATATTGGGGAATATTGTGCAAGATATAGCTATGAAAATAATCCTGATTCAACAAAACCATGGAGTGAAGTTACTGATAAGAAAAAGAGTGAGAAAATAGGAAGGTTTAAGAAACAGATAAATATGGAATACTCTAAGAAGCTTACAAAGTGTATGTTAGAAGAGATGGAAGTTTTTGATGAAGTTAAAGAATGGTTTAATTCAATAAAAGAGTTTGCTAAGTAAGAATGATAAATATTAATAAAAAAGTAATTTAATTATGTCTAAAAGAATGTAGGGAATATAAAATATATGTAGAATATCCAATATACATAGAGTTATAGGAGGATATTTTATGGAATTAAAGATAAGTGATTTACCTCCACAATTTGAAAATATAGCTATAGAGCTTGGAATAGACAATATAAAGGCTTTATTTAAAGAATTTGGAGGAACATCAGTATACTTTCCTACTGAAAAAATGATATACAAAGAAGCTCGCGACAGAGAAATTATATCTGAGTATAATGGATTTAATCATAAAGAATTAGCAGCTAAATACAATATGTCTGAAAGTTACATAAGAGCTATTATAAACAGACATAAGAAAAGTGCCTAATAGCTTTATTGACATAAGTTAATAGAGAAAGTATGATAGGTATTTAGATACTTACATTCTAGATTTTTGAAAAAAAGAAGCTACACACCTAATTTATATTGGGATGCGTAGCTTTTTATATTTTATTATTTAATTCACTTATATTTGAGTTTAAAGAATTAATACCAATACTCAAACTTTCTAGTTTTCCTTCAATGCGCACAAGTAAATACATAGTCACGATAGCAGGAAAGCCTAAATTAGCCACTAGTTGCATTAAATCTAGTTCCATATATATATTCCTCCAAATAATCTTTTAAATTGCTAAGAAAGCCCCTCAGAAGCTTAAGAAGGGCATTTCTATGTTTGAGCAACGGATATGTATGAGCGTATGCGATATACATATCGTTGGCGACACGAAGTTTCATGTGTTACGCTACTACTAAATCAAATTCTGTAGTTTCTGTTTGAACTATTTTTGCTTCTTTTGCACTAACTATATCTTCACCGTTAG
>NZ_CATXCO010000034.1:0-15517 GCF_958366745.1 uncultured Romboutsia sp. | reverse complement strand
AAATGCTTCGCCCACGCAGTGGCTCGAGCAACGGACGAAGTCGTTGGCGACATGAGCGAAGCGAATTTTTATTTAAATTTTATAATCTAAAAATGAAAAAATAGGAAAAATATGTTATAATTTTAATTATTGTGTGCAAATTTAGGGGGAATAAATGGAAATTTTATTAGAAAAAGTGGATGAGTATATTTTAATAGTAGATTACAGTGGAAAAATAATTTTTGCTAATGGTAAATTTCTAAAAAAATTCGGATATAAAAAAAATGAATTATGTAATATAAATATAAATGAAGTTATAGCTAATGAGTATTTAGAAATAGATAAAATATCAGCTTATAAAAATGGAGTAAATAAAGAACTAGAAATTATAACAAAAAATAGTGAAAAAATAAAATTAGAAAGTAATATATTTATAGATGAATTTAAAAGTAAAAGAAGTTTGTTTATAGTATCAAAAGATATAAATGAATCTAATCTTACAAAAGAACACATAGAATTATTATTAGATAATATATATACAGGAGCATTTATTAAAGATGCTTCAGGAAAATATCTATATTTTAGCAAAACTTTATGTGAATTCTTTGGTAAATCTAGAGAGGAAATTATAGGTAAATGCGATGAGGAGATTTTTCCATCAAATATTGTAGAAACTTTCAAAGAAACAGATAAAATAGTAATAGAGAGTAAAGTGGGTAAATTATATGAGGATAAAATAAATCTATTTGGAAAAAAAGTTACATATGAAACTTATAAGTTACCTATATATGATGAAAATAATAACTTGAAATATATAGTAGGATCATGTAAAGATACAAGTTTACAAAATATAGCTAAAGATGAAATATTTAAACATTATAGTAAAGCTATTGCTATTAATACTGATGAAAGCCAAGATAGTCTATATAAGTTATTAAATCGTATATCAAATAGTATAATAGAACATTCAAATGCTAAAGGCTTAGCTATAAATCTTTATGATAAAGATAATCTAGAATTAAAACCGTATATAACACTAAAAAATGCAGCTAAAACACTTGCTAGAGTTGATAAAATAAGGATTAGTAAAAATGAAGAAAAGGCTATTTTAGATGGAAAAACTTATAGAGGGTTTAAAGGCATAAATAAAATGCGGAAGAAAACGGATATAGAAAAAATAGATATAGATACTGATGCTATAGTTGATATAAAATATCTTTGTATATATCCTATGATAGTAAGGAATGAATTAATAGGTACATTCTCTATGACTTATAGTAAGGAAGACGCACCAAAGTATAATCAAGATACTTTATTTGAAGAAATTGCATATAAAATTGCAATGCTTATAAAAAATTATAGATTATCTCAAGAATTAAAATTAGAAAATCAAAAACGTAAAGAATCAGAAGAAGAATTGAGTCTTTATTTAGATGTGTCAGTAGATTTAAAAGCAACATTAAATATACATGGGTGTATTATTAAAGCTAATGATTCGTGGGAAAAAGTACTTGGTTGGAGTAAAGCGGAAATAAAAGCTATGCACTATAGTGACTTAATACATCCTGATGATATTTCTATATTAGAATTTTTATATGATCCAAATTATATAGTAGAAGAAATAAAGTATTTAACTATTAGATTATTATGTAAAGATAATACTTATAAATGGATAGAGTTGAGCTTAAAATATGTAAAAGATAAAAATGTATTTATGTCTACAGGTATAGATGTTACTTCTAGAAAAGAAGTAGAAGTAGAAAAGAAAAAATTAGAGGAAGCTATACACCTAGAAAGTATAAGAAATGAATTTTTTGGAAATATATCTCATGAATTTAAAACACCTTTAAATATAATACTTGGAATTGTTCAATTAATAGATAAAAATATAGAGTTAGATAATATAACCAAAGAGAATTTAATACGACATGTAGATATTATGAAACAAAATTCTTATAGGCTACTAAGACTAGTAAATAATTTAATAGATATAAGTAGAATTGACATAGGATATTATAATTTACAACCTTCTAACTACAATATAGTAAAAGTAATAGAAGATATAACTTTATCAATAGCGGAATATGTTAAACATAAAAAAATAAACCTGATATTTAATACAGACGTTGAAGAAATAACATTAGCTTGTGATCCAGATAAAATAGAAAGGGTAATGTTAAATTTATTATCAAATGCAATTAAGTATACAGACGATAATGGAGATATATATGTGTCTTTAAATAAAGTAAATGAAGATGTAGTTGTATCTGTAAAAGATAGTGGAGTAGGAATACCAAATGATAAGTTAGAATTGATATTTGATAGATTTGGACAAGCAAATGATATTCTTTCTAGAAGATGTGAAGGAAGTGGGATAGGACTATCTATTGTAAAATCAATTGTAGAAATGCATGGTGGTAAAATAGAAGTATTTAGTGAAATAGGTAAGGGAAGTGAATTTGTATTTAATATACCTATTAAAATTTTAGAAGAAGAAAATGTTATACTAACATGTGACAATAAGGACTATCACGTTGAGAAATGTAATATAGAATTTTCTGATATATATAGTATATAAAGTTATGGGATAACCCATAACTTTTTTAATGAAAATAATTTATATAAATATAATTGAGGCAAAATTAATATACATTAAAGACTTTTTATAAAAGAGATAGTATAATAAATAATATTAAAATATTACAATAAATTACAAAATAAAACTTAATATATAAAATCAAGTATATTTGGTTGAGTAAAATGAAAAACACTTAAAAACTTTATAAGCATATAGAAATATAAGTTTTTAGGTGGGTTAATGCTAATAAAATGTAGCCAAAAGAATAAGAATTAAAGAAAGATATATATTAAATCTTACTTTGATTTATAGGAGGTAACCATGAAAGCAATAGACATTAATAAATTAAAGGAAGAAGCGAATAGATGTTTTTTATGTAAAGTTCCAAAATGTAAAAAATACTGCCCAATTGATACACAAATACCAGCAGTAATACAATTATTTAAAGAAAATAAAATAGATGAAGCAGGGGAGATATTATTTAATAATAACCCATTATCAGCAATCTGTGGAGTGGTTTGCCCACATGAAGATCAGTGTTTAGGAAACTGTATAAGAGGAATAAAAGATGAACCAGTAAATTTTTACGAAATAGAAAGCTTTATATCTAGGGAGTATTTAAAAAATACTAAATTAAAACAAGAAAATAAGTTAAATGAAAGAATAGCTATAATAGGTTCAGGTCCAGCTGGAATATCATTAGCTTTAATATTAGCTAAAAAGGGATACAAAGTAACTATATTTGAAAAAAGATCACATATAGGTGGAGTTTTACGATATGGTATTCCAAAGTTTAGATTACCAGTAGGAGTTTTAGATGACATAGAAAATATGTTATTAGACTTAAATGTAAAAATAAGATATAATGCGCTAGTAGGGCCAGTAATAACAATAGACAAATTATTTGAAGATGGGTATGATGCAATATTTATAGGTACAGGTGTATGGAATCCAAAGCCTTTAAATATAAAGGGGGAAACATTTGGACATGTACACTATGCAATTGACTATTTAAAATCACCAAACTCATATAGACTAGGTGATAATGTAGTTATAATTGGTGCAGGAAATGTTGCAATGGATGCTGCAAGAACTGCAAAGAACCATGGAGCAAGTAATGTTACAGTTGTATATAGAAAAGGTTTTGAAGATATGACAGCTACAAAAGCTGAAATAAAGGATGCAAAAGAAGATGGAGTAAACTTTGAATTATTTAAAGCTTCAGTTGAAATAATTGATGAAGGTGTTATATTTATAGACACTAAAAAGCTAGATGATGAAAGAAAAACTATGGTTAATATAGAAGGATCAGAGAAGTTGATAAATGCAGACTCAGTTATAATTGCAATTAGCCAAAGTCCTAAAAATAATATAGTATCAAATACTAAGAATATAGATACTAATAAATATGGTCTTTTAGTTACAGATGATGAAGGTCATACAACAAGAGAATGTGTATTTGCATCAGGAGATGTTGTTACAGGAGCAAAAACTGTAGTTGAAGCAGTAGCAAATGCTAAAAAAGTTGCAAATTCAATAGAAGAGTATTTAAAATTAAAGAGAGTATAATTTAATTAAAATTATAAAATAAAAAATAAGGCGTCGGAAATTCCGACACCTTATTTTTTACGTATAAGAAAACTAAGATATGAAAATTTATTTAGATAAAGTATGTTATATCGTTGGAGACATGAGCGAAGTGAATTTTTTAGTAAATATCATCTTCATCTATATCAATAAGACCATAAGATGCTAAAAATTCTTCTTGTATATCAAGTATCATAGCTATAGTATCTTTATCCACCGATTCACCACATTTTTTGAATATAAAGTTTATCATTTCTTCTACTGAAACAGTTATATCTTCCATATTAAATCTCTCCATTAAATATAAGTATTATATATTATTTATATTACAATAATTATAAACAAAATAAAATAATTAAATGAATTAAAATATGTTGTATCATTCAATAAATTACACCTTATGACAAGGGAAACGTTTTACTATATATGGAGAAGCAAAATTTATCAATATTTAATTGATAAAAATAGAATGCACTATAAAATTTAGAATTTTTATTTTGAGCAATGGATGTATCCGTAGTGTAAGCAAGGATATATCATTGGCGAAATGAAGCGTTTCGCCGACACGTCTCTCAAGCGAAGTAAATTTTTTATTATAAAGAACTTTATATGTTAAGTAACATAACTTAATTAATAACAGAAAATAGAGTTTCGAGTAACAGATTTATCTAAAGCTATAGCAAGGATATATAGTTTAAGATATTAATTTGAATATAGGGTTTTAATGAGGTGATACAATGAAGTATATATATATACCAGACATTAAATTAAAAAAAGCTGTAAATGAAGAATTAGTTAAATTACTAGGAAAAAGAGAAATGCTTCAAGATATAACAGACGATGAAATATTAAATATAACATCTTTATATATTGATAGTTGTGGAATAAATGATTTAACAGGATTAAGGTATGCAAAAAATTTAAATTATATAAACTTTCCATATAATAATATAAGTGATATAAATGAATTAAAGTACTTAAGCAAATTAGAAAAAGTTATCTTATGGCATAATAAAATAGAAGATATAAGTCCATTAGGTAATTTACAAAACCTAAAGCACTTAGATTTAGATGATAATAAAATAATAAGTATAGAACCATTAAAAAATCTAAATCAATTAACAACACTTTGGGCTAGCTATAATTATATAGATAATATAAAAGCTTTAGAAAATTTGACAAATCTAAAATATTTATATCTAAATAATAATAAAATAAAAGACATAAATTCATTAAAGAATTTAGTTAATATAGAGTACCTTGGACTTAATTATAATAAAATAAAAGATGTAGAAGTATTACAAAACTTAAAAAATTTAAAAATGTCAGGTATAAGTAAAAATATGATAAATGATTTATCTAAGTTATCAGAATTAAACTTAGAAGGTGGATTTTTTCCTTGGGATCAAATTATAATTGTTAATGCCAAAGCTACATCAGAAAATACTTATGAATTAGATTTAAATTTATTAAAAGATAGAAATGATAATAAGATAAATATAACAAACTTAAATACTGGAATCTATGATAAAGAAAGAAATATTATAAAATGGAGTGATTTACAACTACCTCATAATACCACTTTTCAATTTAACAATGGTCTGTTAGTATATGAAAATAATAGTTTTTATGGAACTGTAATAGTTAAAATTAAGTAAAAAATCAAAAAAATGTATCTTTTTTTATTATTATAGTATATAATTATTTTGTGCTAAAAGCACTAAATATTAAAGAAAGCCTTATATTTAAGGTATGGAGAATTTTAAAATGACTAACGGAATAGTAAAATGGTTTAACAGTGAAAAAGGATTTGGATTTATATCAGTTGAAGGTGGAGATGATGTATTCGCTCATTTCTCAGCTATAAATCTTGATGGATTCAAAACTTTAGAAGAAGGACAAAAAGTAAGCTTTGATATAGTTGAAGGTGCTAGAGGACCTCAAGCAGCTAACATAACTATATTATAATTATAGACAGTTTAGACTTCGAAAGACTCTCAAAAGAGAGTCTTTTTATATATTTTTAAATGCAGTTGAAAGCATTAATTTTATTCTATTTAACTGATTGGTTTCACTAGCTGACGGGTCATAATCAATTGGAATTATATTAGCATCTTTATAAATTCTTTTTAGTTCTTTAATTTGTCCCTTTCCAGTTATATGATTAGGTAAACATCCAAAAGGTTGCATACATATAATATTCTTAACTCCATCCTCAATAAGCTCTATCATTTCACCAGTTAATAACCAACCCTCACCAGTTTGATTACAAGGTGAGATAACCTTTTGAGTACTTTGAGCTAGAACATTTATGCTTTTAGGAGAACTAAATCGACTACTTTTATCAAGATACTTTTTATAAGTTTTTTGATAAGTTTCCATAATCCAGATAGCAGATTTTCCAAATTCTTTATTTATCCATTTGCCATCTAGATACTTATACTTATACAAAGTATTAAAGAAACAGCTATAGAAAAAGTTTATAAGTTCTGGGACAACAGCCTCTCCACCTTCTTTTTCTATAATATCAACTAAAGAGTTATTAGCAAGTGGATGAAACTTAACTAGTATTTCGCCCACTAATCCAACCTTAGGTTTTATATCATCACTTATTTCTAAGGTATCAAAATCGTGTATTATTTCTTTTATATTATTATTAAAAGTAAATATATTAGCTTTATCTAAAGAATCTAAACATATTTTTATCCACTTATTATAAAGGGCATTACTACTACCTTTAACTTTTTCATAAGGTCTTACTCTGTATAATACCTTCATTAATAAATCTCCATAAATCACACTCATAAATAATCTATTTATAAGTTGTAGAGTGACATTTTTCATAATTCCATTTTTTTCGATACCATTAATACTTAAAGATACTACTGGTATATCTTTAAATCCAGCATCATACATTGCCTTTCTTAAAAATCCTATATAGTTTGTAGCTCTACAGCCACCACCTGTTTGAGTTATTACAACTGATGTGTTTTCTAAATCATATTCTCCAGATTGAAGAGCACTTATAATTTGCCCTACTACAATTATTGCAGGATAGCATGCATCATTATTTACATATCTAAGTCCTGTATCTATAATATCTCTTTCGGTATTATCTAAAACCTTTAATTTAAAACCACTTAAATTTAAAGATTTTTGGAAAAATTGAAAGTGAATAGGAGACATTTGAGGTGCTAAGATAGTGTGATTTTTATTTAAAGTACCTTTTTTATATTCTATTTTTTCATTATTAATAATTTCAGTTTTATTATTTGTATCTCTTTCTAGTATTGCAGCCTTTAAGGAACGAAGTCTAATTTTAGCTGCACCTAAATTATTTCCTTCATCTATCTTTATAACAGTATACATCTTTGAACTTTGATTTAATATTTCTTGAACTTGATCAACTGTAACTGCATCTAGCCCGCATCCAAAAGAGTTTAGCTGAACTAATTCTAAATTAGGTTGATCTTTAATAAAGCTAGCTGCATTATAAAGTCTTGTATGATATACCCATTGATCAACAACTCTAAGAGGTCTTTCAACGCTTCCTAGATGAGATATAGAATCTTCTGTAAGAACTTCCATGTCTAAAGAATTTATAAGTTCAGGGATTCCATGATTTATTTCAGGGTCAAGGTGATATGGTCTTCCACATAAAACAATAGCTTTTAAATTATTTTCTTTTATTTTTTCTAATGCTTTTTCTCCTTGAGTTTGAATATCTTTTTTGAAGTTTTCTTGTTCGATTGTTGCTTTATCTACAGCATTATTAATATTTGAATTTGAAATATTAAAATATATTGAAAGTTCATCATATAATCTAGATTTTAATTTTTCTTTATTATTTAAACTTAAAAATGGATTTATGTATGTTATATTATTTTTCCTTATTCCATCAACATTATTTTTTATAACTTCAGAATATGATATTACAACAGGGCAGTTATAATTATTATTAGCATACATATCTTCTTTTTTCTCATTTACAATACAAGGATAGAAAATATATTTTATACCTTTTTCTATTAAGTTTTCTATATGACCATGAACAAGTTTAGCAGGGTAGCATACAGTTTCTGAAGATATTGAAGTTATTCCACTTTCATATAGATTTTTAGAAGATCTATCTGATAATACAACTCTAAATCCAAGTTCAGTAAAGAAAGTGTGCCAAAATGGATAATCTTCATACATATTTAAAGCTCTTGGAATACCTATTTCACCCATTATAGCTTTTTCTTTAGATAATGATTTGTACTTAAATAATCTATTATATTTATATTTAAATAAATTTATATGATTGGCTGGCTTTTTTTCTTTATTATAAATCATTTCACCTTTTTCACATCTGTTTCCAGATACAAATATTTCATTTTCTGAAAACTTATTTATGGTTAATAAGCAATTATTAGAACAACCACGGCATCTATCTACTTCTACATTTAAGTTTATATTACTTAATTCATCTTGCTTCAATAAAGTAGTTTTATATCCATTACTATATTTTTCTAAAGATATTAATGCTGCGCCAAAAGCACCCATAATACCTGCTATAGAAGGTCTTATAACTTCCTTTTTAGTTAATTTTTCAAAGCCTCTTAAAACTAAATCATTGTAGAAAGTTCCACCTTGAACGACTATATTATCTCCTAAATCGTTTATATCTCTTATTTTTATAACTTTAAATAAAGCATTTTTTATTACAGAATAAGAAAGACCAGCAGAAATATCAGAAACATTTGCTCCTTCTTTTTGAGCTTGCTTTACTTTAGAATTCATAAATACAGTGCATCTAGAACCTAAATCTACTGGAGACTTAGAGTAAATACCTATATGTGAAAATTCCTTAATATCCATAGATAGAGAAGTGGCAAATGTTTCTAAAAAAGATCCACATCCTGAAGAACATGCTTCATTTAAAACTATGCTATCTATAACACCATTTTTTATCTTTAGACATTTCATATCTTGACCGCCAATGTCTAAGATAAAGTCTACATCTTTATTAAAGAATTTTGCAGCTTTAAAATGTGCAATTGTTTCAATTTCTCCATAGTCTATTTTTAAAGCCTTTTTTATAAGCCCTTCTCCATATCCTGTTACAGTAGAAGAAACTATTTTACTATTAGATGGTAAAATATTATATATTTTATTCATTATATCTATAACCACCTCTAATGGTTTACCTTCATTACTACTGTAATGAGTATATAATAAGTTACCCTTGTCATCTATTAGGGCTGCCTTAGTTGTAGTAGAACCAGCATCTATTCCTAAAAAACAATTTCCATTAAATTTACTTATATCACAAGTTTTTATAGTGTTTTTATTATGTCTTTTTATAAATTCATTATAATCATTTTCATCTTTAAATAATGGATCTAATTTATCTGTAGTATTTAAGTCATCAATATTTAAACTTTGTATTTTTTTTATTAAATCATCTAACTTTATGGCTTCTTCTTTTTTTGATAACAAGCTAGCTCCCATAGCAACATATAGTTGTGCATCTTCGGGGAATATTATATCTTTATCATCTAACTTTAATACGCTTTTGAAACGATCTCTAAGACTAGGTAAAAAATGAAGGGGACCTCCTAAAAAAGCAACCTTACCTTCGATTTTTCTACCACAAGATAAAACACTTACAGTTTGAACAACGACTGCATTAAATATGCTCATGGCAATGTCACTTCTTTTAGCACCGTCATTTATAAGAGGCTGAATATCTGTTTTAGCAAATACTCCACATCTAGACGCAATAGGGTAAATTACATTATAGTCTTTTGCTAATTCATTTAATCCAAATGTATCAGTTTGTAAAAGAGAAGCCATCTGATCAATAAAAGCTCCTGTTCCACCTGCACATATTCCATTCATTCTTTGATCTATTCCACCTGTTAAATATGTAACTTTAGCATCTTCTCCACCAAGCTCAATTACAACATCTGTCTCAGGGTAAAAATACTCTATAGCATGAGTAGATGCAATAACTTCTTGAATGAATTTTATATTAAGTTTTTGTGATATATCAATACCACCAGAACCCGTTATAACTATAGTAACTTTTGAATTTTTAAGTTTATTATATATATTAACCAAAACCTCACTTAAAGCTTTTTTTACATCAGAAAAATGCCTTTTATATTCTTTATATACTATATTATTATTAGTATCAAAAATAACTGTTTTGACTGTTACAGAGCCAATATCAATACCTATATGAAACATACTATGTCACCCCACAATCCATAGATATATTAACAAATTATTTATAATTAAAATTTATGCTAAGAAAGATATTTATATGAAGTATACTTTTTAACGCTATAAATAAATATATTTGTGTTAAATATATTTATTTTGTAAATACTAATTTATATTAAAATTAGGAGGAAGCTATGGGAAAATATAGATTAGATTATTTTTCAAAGTACTATTTTTATGAAGAAGATAAATTTTCACAAGAAGTAGAAGAGGGAGATTATATATTAGAACAAATAAAGAAAAGTAATAGATTTGATTATAAAGGGCATTCATATAAATATACTAAATTTGGAAATATATCAAAGAGTGACACACAAAGAGATGTAGAAGTAGAAATACCTCAAGATGATATAAATATAATTATAAATGGTGAAAGTGCACACCTTGATTTAATATATAAGTTTGAAACAAAAAAGCTTGAAGATCACATAAGAATAACAACAAGAATAAGTGAAAAAAATGATGATATATCATGTATTTTATACATAGACTATAATCAAGGAAATGAATTTGTAAAAGAGCTAGAAGGTGTAAAAAAAGCACAACAAGAAAATATGAATAAGTAATAAAAAATACACCAGTAAAATATCTGGTGTATTTTTGTAAATAAAATTTTTATATTTAATCACTGTTCTTGAAATAAATACATATGTAATAATAAGTATTTTTTATTGTTAATATGTAAGTTTTTATTATACTATATAAAAGGCAGAGGTACACTTAGCAGCTGGAGGATTAATAATGTATAAATTATTAGATAGAATAGATAAAATGATACCTTTGTCTACATTATTGAAAAGGTATTTAAATAAAGAGATAATTACAAATGAAGAAACTAAAGATAGTAATCAAATAATATTTGTAGTAGGTACTAAGGGCTACAATGCAAAAATATATTTATATGATAAAGAAGATGATAAAACTTGGACGAAAAGATTAAGTGTAGATGGATATGTTGGACAAAATGGTATAACAAATAATAAAAAAGAAGGAGATAGGAAAACTCCATCGGGAATATATGGATTTGATATAGCATTTGGTTTAGCTGAAAATCCAGG
Source organism: uncultured Romboutsia sp. (assembly GCF_958366745.1). Lineage (NCBI taxonomy): Bacteria > Bacillati > Bacillota > Clostridia > Peptostreptococcales > Peptostreptococcaceae > Romboutsia > uncultured Romboutsia sp. Next base: position 4,045 of record NZ_CATXCO010000034.1, on the reverse strand, counting down.
TACAAATATAATATACAAACAAATAAATAAAAATGATTATTGGGTTGATGATCCAAATTCAAAATATTACAATAAATGGGTAGATATAATGGAAGTAGATAAAGACTTTAAAAGTGCAGAACATTTATATGACCATAAAATAGCGTATAAGTATGGATTAGTTATAAATTACAATACTGAAAATATAATAAAGGGAAAAGGCTCAGCTATATTTTTTCATGTATCAACTAATGGACCGACTCATGGATGTGTTAGCGTTGATGAAGATACTATGGTAAAAATATTAAAAATATTAAAACCATATGCAAAAATAATTGTAGCTAAAGATAGATATAGTATTTCAGAATTATTTAAATAAAATAAGAAAATTATTAAGAGTAGTATCAGATAATGAAGAGTTGTATTAAAGTATATAGTACAACTCTTTTATTATGTGAATAACTCGTAGTCTAGTATGTATTTTGAAATACTTAATTGACTATAAACAATTTAGCTTTATAATTTAGATTGTATATATTAATGTACCCATACAATTTTAAAATTAATTTAAATTATACCATACAAAACAATATTAATATATAATAAGCGTTATAAAAGTTAATTAAAAGAGGGGGATACATATGAATAATAAATTTGTTTATACACCGGGACCAACTAGAGTAAGAGAAAACGTAAGATTAGAAATAGCTAAGGAAACGACTAACCCAGATATAGATGTAGAGTTTTGTGAGTTTTATAAAAATACTTGTAAAAAGATGTCATCTATATTAAACACAGAAAATGATGTTTATATATTAAGCGGAGAAGGAATATTAGGACTTGAAGCTGCATGTGCATCACTGACAGAGCCAGGAGATAAAGTTCTTGTTATAGATAATGGTATATTTGGAAGAGGATTTGATGATTTTGTAAAAATGTATGGTGGAGAAGTTGTATATTTCTCAGGAGATTATACTAATGAGATAGATATAGAAGAATTAGAAAAATTTCTACAAAAAGAAAATGATTTTAAATACGCAACAGTAGTACATTGTGATACTCCAACAGGAGTATTAAATGATTTAAGTAAAATATGTCCATTACTTAAAAGATATAACATATTAACTGTGGTAGATTCAGTAGCGGCTATGGTTGGAGAAGAAATAAGAGTAGATGATTGGCAAATAGATATAGCACTAGGTGGTTCACAAAAAGCAATATCTGCACCAACAGGGCTTACTATAGTAAGTATAAGTGAAGATGCTAAAAATTCTATGAAAAATAGAAAAATGCCTATAGTAGGATTTTATTTAAATTTAACTATATGGGAAAAATACTATGAAAATAAATGGTTCCCATACACTATGCCAATTAACGAAATAATAGGACTAGATAGAGCTATAGATAATATATTAGAAGAAAAACTAGAAAATGTACTAACTCGTCATGAAAAAATAGCAAGTGCAACAAGAAAAGCATTTACTGAATATGGTCTTAAGTTATATTTAGAAAGTGGTTATTCAAATACAGTAACAGCAGTAGAAATACCAGAAAATATTGGTGCATTAAACTTAACTAAGCATATGCTGGAAAAATACAACACATTAGTTGCAACATCGTTATGTGATTATAAAGATAAGCTTTTAAGAATTGGTCATATGGGGGAAAATGCAAACTTAGAATTTATAATATATGTATTAAATGTTATAGATAGAAGTTTAAAAGATCTTGGATTTAATGGAAATGGAAGTTTGGTTGAATTATTTAATAAACACTACTTAAATTTATTAGAAATAGATTTTGTATAAGAATATATATTAAAAAATAGGTAATTTAAGAGAATTAGGAGGATAAAATGAATACTACAACTAAATCAAATAGTAAAGAATTTATAGAAATACCAAGTAATTCGACAATGGCTAAAGACATAACTTCATATAAAAAAAATAAATTTACAACAAGAGACTTAGCAGAAACATCACTGTTAATAGCATTAGTATTTATAGCAACTAGATTTATAAATATAAGATTACCACTGGCTTCAACAGGAGGACTTGTTCATCTAGGAAATACAATGCTATTTATAGCAGCTATTGTATTTGGAAAAAGAAAAGGTGCCATAGCTGGAGCATTTGGTATGGGACTATTTGACTTATTATCAGAATGGGCAATATGGGCACCATTTACATTTGTGGTAAGAGGGGTAATGGGATATATAATAGGTAGTATAGCTTGGTCAGGAAACAAAAAAGGTGAAAGTATTAAAACTAATATATTTGCAATAATAATATCTGGAGTATGGATGATATTTGGTTACTATGTAACAGAAATGATACTTTATGGCAATCATGCAAAAGCAATGCTTTCAATACCAGGTAATATAACTCAGATAGTTATAGGACTTGTTATAGGAGTACCTATAGCAAAAATATTGAGAAAATATATAAAGTCAAATATATAAAATATAGTAATAAAAAGGTGAAAGTAAATTATAAAGTAATAAATTTACTTTCATCTTTTTTAAGTAGTTTTTCGTTTTATAAGTTTAATAGGAATTATAATATCCTTTTTACTATCTACAGTTTCTTCATTAATTAAGTTAAGCAATAACTCAGAGGATTTAAAAGCTAATTCCTTTTTATCTTGATAAATAGTAGTTATAGGAGGATTACAGTATTTAGATACATAAGTACCATCATATCCAACAATCTTAACTTTATCAGGAACTGAAATGTTATGTTGCTGCAAAGCGACTAAAGCACCATGGGCCCTCCATTCATTAGTAGCAAATATGCCATCAAACTCTATATTATTATCAATTAAGTTATTTATAGCTTGCATAGCATCTTCAAAGCTTCCATTTTTTAAATCAAGCCTTAATGTAAGATCTTTATATATAGGTATATTGTGCTTTTCCATAGCACTTTTAAAACCCTTAATTTTATTATCAACAGAAGATGAATTTCTATTATTAGTAAGTAAAACTATGTGCTTACAACCATTATTTATAAGTTCTTCAGTTGCATAAAATCCACCTTTATAGTGATCTGATTCAACACAATAGTAGTCTTTATAATCCTTATTATTTATAAATACAACAGGTATATTTCTTTTAATACACTTAGCTGGATCAATAGAAATAGCAGAAATACAAATGATACCATCTACTAACTTAGAATCTAAACTTTTAAAATAGCTTTTTTCTTTAGATTCATCTTGATTGGTATTACATATAAACACAGAATAACCATGACTAAAAAAGTATTTTTCTATTTCTAAAACTAATTCAGAGAAAAAGCCATTATTAACATCGGGTACTATTACACCAATAGTTTTTGATTTGCTTATCCTTAGGCTTTTAGCAGCCATGTTAGTTGTATAATTGTATTCATCTATTATTTTCATAACTCTTTCACGCGTTTCTTCTGAAAAGCGACCATTGTTATTTATAACTCTAGATACTGTAGCAACAGAAACTCCACTAAGTTTTGCAATTTGCTTTATAGAAATATTTTTGTTTTGTTTCATAGGTTCTCCTTTATTAGATAAGTAATTATCCATAATCATAAAGTTATAATATCAAAGTTAAGATATAAAGTAAATAATCATAGAGTTTGTTTGAAAAAATATTGACAGTTAGAAATAATTCTGCGATAATCAAGTCATAAAGAAATGAGTAAACGATTACGCAAGAAAAATTTTTATGTTAAAACAGTTTATATTTTATTTATATGAGTAATCGTTTACTCATATTATACATATTAATTTTGGAGGATAGATATGAATAGTACACAAATAGCGAAAATGATAGATCACACAATACTAAAAGCTACAACAACTAAAGAAGATGTAGTTAAAATATGTAAGGAAGCAAAAGAATATGGATTTTTCTCAGTTTGTATAAATCCAGCAAATATAGAACTAGCAAAAGAGGAACTAAAAGGAAGCGATGTAAAGGTATGTACAGTAATAGGTTTCCCTTTAGGAGCAAATACTTCAGCTGTTAAAGCATTTGAAACTAAAGATGCAATAGCTAAAGGTGCAGATGAAGTTGATATGGTTATAA
>NZ_CATXCO010000033.1:0-15537 GCF_958366745.1 uncultured Romboutsia sp. | reverse complement strand
TTGGCGACATGAAGTGTTTCGCCGACACGTCGCTCAAGCGAAGCGAATTTTTTATAGCTAATAAACTTATAAGTTTAACTAAGTTTTTGAATAAAATAAACCATACTAACAATATGAAACTTGACTTGATAGGTTAATAATCTAATATAATAAATTTTTTTAGTTGTTATTATACTAAATATTAAAAAATTGAATTATATCAGTATTAATATTGATTTAAATACAAATTAGTATATAATAAAATAGAATATATGGTAATTTTTAACAATAGTGTCATTTAATATCACATATTTAAAGGTGGTTTATGAGAGTAAATAAAAAAATAAATATAATTTTAATTTTAGTTTGTATATTTTCTTGTCTAAAAATTAGTACAAGTTATGCAAATATAAGGGAGAGTTTTAATTTTAAGAACATAACGATTGAAGATGGATTATCTCAATCTACGGTAGAAACTATATATCAAGATAGTAAAGGTTATATATGGATAGGAACTAATGATGGCCTTGATAGATATAATGGATATGAATTTAAACATTATAAACATGACAAATATGATAAAAACTCAATAGCTAATAACTATATTGTTGATATTATAGAAGATAAAAATGGATATATATGGGTTTCTACTATAGGGGGACTAAGTAGAATAAATCCTGATAAAGATGAGATAAAAAATTATTACTCAAAAGAAGATAGGGGAAATTTATCTAATAGCAATTTATGGCAACTTCTTTGTACAAAAGATAATAGACTAATTGCATCAACAATAGATGGTCTTAATGTATATGATAAAAATAAAGATAAATTTACTAGAATTTTATATAAAGAAGGGGAACTTCCTAGTCAATACATATACTCACTTGAAGAGGATTTATATGGTCATATATGGGTTGGTACTGACAATGGATTAGTTGAATTAGATAAAGATTTAAATATAGTAAAATCATATCACGATACAATTGGAGATAGTGATGTATATAACGTATATGATGATTCAAAAGGCAACATATGGGTTTGTACTTTAGATAATGGATTATTTAAAATAAACTTAGATGATAAAAGTGTAGAAAATTATAAAAATAATAATAGTAAGCGTTCAATACCAAGTAATAATGTAAGAGATATAATAAGTGATTCAGAAGGTAAACTTTGGATTGCTACAGATAAAGGCCTTTGTACTTTTGATTATGAAAGAGAAGAGTTTATAACATATAATAAAAAATTATACCAAAGTAATAGCTTAATTGATGATGAAATATTTTGTTTGTTAAAGGATAGTAGTGGACTTATATGGATAGGCACGTATAGTGGAATATCTAGATTTAATCCTAATAGTAATTTTACCCACTTTAAATTAGACCCTTATGAAGACAATAGCATAAGTGGTAATGTAATTCATGGTATATACGAAGATGATGATAAAACATTATGGATAGGAACTAATGAAAGTGGAGTAAATATTATAAATGGAGAAAGTATCAAACATTTAAATAAAGAAAATAGCAACATTGTTAGTGACTTGATAGAAGATATAACAGGATTTAAAAACTATATATTTATAGGAACTAATGAAGGACTATCTGTTTTAGTTAAAAATGATAAGACTGCTAAAAATTATACGATAACAAATTATACAACTAAAGATGGTTTACCATCAAATAAAATAAGATCATTATTTATAGATTCTAAAGGTTATTTATGGATAGGAACTAATAAAGGTCTTGCTATATTAGATACAAATAATAATAAGATTATAGACATTACTTATATACTTGATGAAATGGGAGTATCAGATAAATTTATAAGGGCTGTATATGAAGACTCAAAAGGAAATTATTATATTGGATGTTTTTTAGAAGGTGGATTAATTAAAATAAATCCAAATACTAAAGAATATAAAATATATAAAAATATTGAAAATGATGACTCTAGTATAAGTAATAATTCAATAAGATATATAAATGAAGATTTATACGGAAATATACTAGTTGGAACTAGTCATGGTATTAATATATTAAATTTAAGTACAGATAAATTTAATCATTATACAGAAAAAGATGGGCTAATAAATAATACTATATATGGTATATTAGTTGATAAAAATAATGGTATATGGATGAGCACAAATGCAGGGATATCTAAACTTTCTACTGAAGATGCTACATTTAAAAACTTTACAATTACAGATGGTCTTCAATCTAATGAATTTAATGGAAGAGCATGCTTTAAAAGTAAAGATGGGAATATGTATTTTGGTGGTATAAATGGATTTAATGTTTTTAATTCACAAGATATAGAATTATCTACATTTGAGCCAAAAGTTATATTTGATAATTTTGAAATAAATGGTACAAATAAAAAAGATATATCTAATATAAAATTTAAATCTAATGAAAATAATATAAAGATAAACTTTTTTACAAATGATTATAAAAATACAAAAACAACTCAATACTATTATAAATTAGAAGGTTTAGAAAATGAGTGGAATATGACTAATAGCAATTCACTTGTATTTGTTAATTTAGGATCAGGAGATTACACCTTAAAAATAAAGACTATAACACAACATGGAGTAATGAGTGATGAAAGTTCTGTACACTTTACCATTAATCCACCTATTTGGAGAAGTAATTATGCAATATGTATTTATTTAATTTTAATAATCATATCAATACTTAGATATATGCATAAAGTAAATACGCTAGATAGGTTAGTTAATGAAAGGACTAATAAGTTAAGAAAAGAGATGGAAAAAAATGAACAATTGTTTAAAAAAGTATTATCATTAGAGCAAAATAAAAATAATTATTTTGTTAACCTATCTCATGAACTTAGAACTCCTTTAAATGTATTAAGTAGCATTAATCAGTTAATAAAAGAATTTACTAAAAAAGATAATTTTATAACACCGGAAAAACTTTCTTATTATATGGGAATAATGGATAGAAATTGCTCTAGATTATTAAGCTTAATTAACAATTTAATTGATCATACAAAAATTGAAAATAACAGCTATATAATAAATAAAAAAGATGAAGATATAGTTTATTTAGTTGAAGAAACTGTTCTTGATATGAAAGATTATATAGAAGAAAAAGGACTTGAGTTAATTTTTGATACAGACGTAGAAGAGAAAGTTATTAGATGTGATAAAGTTGATATAGAAAGATGTATTATAAATTTAGTTGGTAATGCTGTTAAATTTACACCTGAAGGTGGATTAATTGAAGTATTACTACAAGATTTAGATGATAAAGTAAAGATAATTGTAAAAGATAACGGAATAGGTATTAGTGAAGAGAATCAAAAGATAATATTTGATAGATTTAATCAAGTGGTAGATGAAAGTTCTGAGCAAAAAGGAGGAAGTGGATTAGGACTTACTATAACTAAGCAACTTATAACACTTCATAATGGAGAGATATATGTAGAAAGTGAAGTTGGTGTAGGTAGTGAGTTTATAATAATACTTCCTGTATATAGTAGTTAAATAGCATAGAAAAAGGAACTCTAATAATTAGAGTTCCTTTTTCTTTTCTATTTTCTAGAGTTATATAGTTTTTCAACTATATTTAAAATTTCATACATAATCCAAGCACAAAATGATAATACAAATACACCCATCATTACAAGGTCTAATTTAAATACTTGACTACCATAAACTATTAAATATCCTAAACCATTACGAGATACTAAAAACTCACCAACTATAACTCCAACCCATGCCATACCAATGTTTATTTTAGTAAGATTTATAAGATTACCTATATTTGAAGGAATTATAAGTTTAAATAATAGTTGAGATTTAGTAGCGCCAAAGCTTTTTAACATCTTTATTTTTTCTTCATCTACATTTATAAAATAGTTATAAGCAGATAATATAGTAACAACAACTGATATTGTAACTGCAGTAACTACTATTCCTTGAATTCCAGCACCAGCCCAAACAATTATAATAGGAGCAAGGGCAGTTTTAGGGAGAGCATTTAATACAACTAAGAATGGATCTAATATTTTTGATAATTTTTCAGACCACCAAAGTGCTATTGCAACAAGTATACCTAAAACTGTACCTATTACTAATCCAAGCACGGTTTCATATACAGATATGCCAACGTGTTTCATAAGTTCACCGTTTGATATATACTTTATAAATAGTTTATATATATCAGATGGCTTACTAAATAAGAATGTTTGTATTATCCCAGCATTTGCAAGGATTTCCCATAGCACTAATATTCCAACAAGTAATGCTATTTGAATTAATAAAACTTTTACTTTTTCTTTTTTTATGTTTTTAAGGTAGTTGGCATATCCTTCTGAGTAGTTATTGTTTGATTTCATAAGAATCCAACTCCTTCCATAGAATGTCAAAGTAGTATTGGAATTGTGGCACCTTACGAGTTTTTAGAGGAGTTTTTTCTCCTTCTGTTACAAGGTTTATTTCATGAACACTTTTTACAGAAGCTGGTCTTTTTGATAATACTATTATTTTATCACTCATAGATATAGCTTCTACAATCACTACAGAAGTGCGACCCATCAGACAACGAAACTAAATCATCCATCTTAGCACCCATATAAACAATACTAAGATTACCAGAAGCATCATCCCAGACAATAGAATCAACAATAGTAGATAACAACAACCTCTTATCATCTAAACTAGCATCATCAACCTCATAATTAAACTTCTTTAAATTACTAACAATAATATCTAAATTAAGACTAGCACTATTAATATCAACACTACTAGACTCTAACTCACTAACTTTACTCTTTAAGGTATCAATCTCGCCATTCAAACTCTCAATCTGAGAAATAATATACTCAGAAGCAACACTACCAGTATTTTTCGCAAGCTCCATAACTAAATTACCAATAAGCTTTTCTTTCTCAGAAATACTATTTTTTAATAAATTAATTTCAGACCTAACATCACTAAAAACAGTATCAACTTTAGCTTTATTACTATTAAAAGCATTTATAACTGATTCTATATTACAGTTTTTAATTTTATCTATAACTAAGTTTTCAACTAAAGGACCATTAAGGTTCTTACAGTTACAACCTTCAACACCAAGAGATCTTTTAGTACCACATACATAGTAGTATTTTAAATCCTCGTCATTTCTTTTACCTTTATACATAATTCTCATATTAGATCCACACTTACCGCATTTTAAAAGGCCAGATAAAAGAGCAGTTTTTCCAGTTGATATTCTAGGAATTTTATCTTTATTTTCATTTAATATACTTTGTACTTCAAGCCAAACATCAGGTTCAATAACTCCATGGTGCTTTGCTATAGCTGCTATTGAATTAGATGTATTTTTAGCATAAGTAAGTATTCCACATTGGCCATCTGGCACACCTACAACCTCCATACCAAGACTTCTAAGGTAATCTAATATATCTTCATTAGCTTTTACATATGCTGGATTTCTAAGTATACCAGATAATGAGCTAGGATCGAATTTACCACCACGAGGACCTTTTATTCCGTTATGGTAAACATATTTATATAGTTGAGATAATGATCTAAGTTCTAGGTATTTATTAAATATTAATTTTACAATTTCCATTTGCTCATCATTTACTTCAAGTTGATACATACTTCTTTCTTTTAGATTTTCATCTAAGAATGATATTTTTTTACTAGTAAATCCATGAGGTGTTTTACCACCAAGCCATCTACCAGAGCGGGCAAGTTCATACATATTATCTTTTATACGTTCTGCTATTGTTTCTCTTTCAAGTTGTGCAAAGACACTTGATATAAACATCATAGCTCTTCCCATTGGAGTTGATGTGTCAAATTGTTCTTTGATAGATATAAATGATATTTCTAATTTATTTAACTTTTCTATTAGAGTAGAGAAGTCAGATACATTTCTTGATATTCTATCTAATCTATAGCAAACAAGGCAATCAAATTTCTTGTCCTTGGCATCTTGCATCATTTTCTTAAATTGTGGTCTATCTATATTACCACCACTAAAACCTTCATCTTCGTATACTAAGAATTCTTTTATACCTATAGATTTTGAATAGTCCATACATAGTTGGATTTGATTTTCTATAGAGTCTCCTTTTCCAGTAAACTTTGATTTTCTTGAATAAATTGCAGCTTTCATAAGTCAAACCTCCCTAAGGTTTTATATTAAAAATACTCTTAAATATAGTATTTCCAATATGTAAACACATTACTTATATTTCAAAAAGTAAAATCTGTATATAAAAATATATGATGCAAATAGAAAATTAATTTTATTTAATATATCTAAATTGCATCATATATAAGTTACTTTATTAAAGTCCATGATATCTATAATAATCCTGATAATCTTGGTATGAGCCGCAATCATAATATTCTTGAAAATTTTCACTACATTCATAGTCAATATTATCAATATTAAGATTATTAATTTTAAGCTTAAGTAATTCAACTGAAACACACTCTTTTCTAGCTATATCATATATAGATTCGCCTGGATATTTATCTAAGATATCATCTTCTAATAAGAATTCTGCAGCAAAAAGATTTGCCTCATTTTCATATCTTGTTAGAGACAGTGGATCAGTTCTTTTTAACTCAAATGTATCTACATCAGGATGGATTATAGAATGTCCAAGCTCATGAGTGTAAGTTAGCCTTTTTTCAAAAAAACTTAAACCTGTGTTTATATAAATAAATTGAGTCCCCAAAAACTTTTTATAAGCACCTTTAGATACAGATTTTTCATCTAGATAACATAGTACTATATTTCTTTTCTTAATGATCTCTAGTGGGCTATCATCACCGTAAATTATTTTTAATCGTCTAACTATTTCTTTTATTCTTGCACCTCTAGACAAGATATATCGCCCCTTTTATAATGTATATTTATTTTTTGTCCCTTTTTTTCTTTTGTTCTTCTAGAGCTAAAAGCATACCCATTCTCATTGCTTGTAACATACTATCTATAGCTTCTTGAGTAGCTGGTTCACCGTCAAACATTACAGTACCAGTTGTGAATTTTTCTTTAGCCGCTTCATATATTGCTTCAAATTCTTCATCTGATTTATCAGCTAAAGAGTTATTTTGAATTTCCATTTCGTCAGTTAAACCTAATAGGTAATCTGTAGACACTTTTAGTGCATCTGCTATTTGAACAAGAGCTTGAGCTTTAGGTTCTCTTATATCATTTTCATATCTAGATAAACTACCTTCTGGAATATTAGCCTTTAATGCTAATTCTTTTTGGTTCATGTTCATGTAACGTCTAGCTTTAGATATTCTATATCCTATAGTTTCCAATATAAACCCCTCCTTTGATTTATATTTATTGTGTAACACAGATAAAATCACTTGTAATAATGGTAAATTTCTATGTGTAAAAATATTTTTTAAAAAATTATTTTGCAATAATTTGGTAATAAAATAGTAACATAATATTACAGAAAAGTAAATAAAATTATAAAAAGTGTAATTAAAAATACTCAAATCTTACATTTGTTTAAAAATAATTGTAAAAAGTGCAATTGACAATGGTAAAAAATAGTAATAATATGTAATTGTAAAAACGGTAAGAAAAATAAGAATAACATAAATAAAATAAGTATAAGGGGGAAGGAAATGGAACTTAGGGAACTTAAAGCAAAAAGAATTTTAAATGGATTAACACAAGAGCAACTTGCTAAAAAAATAGGTATAAATACTAAAAGTTACAATATGAAAGAAAATGGAAAAAATAAGTTTTCATTAGAAGAAGCTGCTAAGGTAAGTGAGGTTTTAAAGCTTAGCCTAAATGAAGTTAATAATATTTTTTTACAAATAAAGTTACCAAAGGGTAACAAATTTAGGAGGTAGGTATTATGGCTTTATTAAAGAGATTTGAAAATGCTGAATTTGGTCAATTAAGTGTAATTGTAAAAGACGGTAAAGAATATATGGATGGAATACATGTAGCAACTATGTTAGGGTACTTAAACCCAAGGGATGCAATAGCTAGACATTGTACAGAGGCCGGCGTCGTATTTCACGACACAGGGGTAGTAACTGGTAAAAAAGCTGATGGTAGTGATTCTATACAATATTTCAAAAGAAAATATATAAATGAGGGTAATGTATATAGACTAATTATGAAATCAAAGTTACCAAGTGCTCAAAGGTTTGAAAAATGGGTTATGGAAGAAGTGCTACCAAATATACGAAAACATGGTGCATACATGAATGAGGATGTAATAAATCAAACTTTAGAAAATCCAGATTTCTTAATTGAGTTGGCAATGAAGCTAAAAGAAGAAAAGGAAAGAAAGAGATTAGCTGAAGAAAAAGCTAAAATGCTAGAAAATACAATAGCTATGGATAAACCATACACAGATTTTGGTAAGAGTTTAGCAACTTGTGAAGATGCAATAACTATAGGGCAATTTGCTAAGATTCTAAGCAATAATGACATAGAGGTAGGTAGAAATAGATTATTTAGTTGGTTTAGAGATAATGGATACCTTATAAAAAGTGGAAAGGATAAAAATATACCTAAGCAAAGTTATATTAAGCAAGGGCTGTTTACAGTTGAAGAAAGAGTAGTTAGAACACTTGAGGGAGAAGTGATTTCAACTACGACTTTAATTACTGGTAAGGGGCAATTATACTTCATGGATAAGTTCAGCTTTTAATAAAAGTTGTATCAATACAAGCCCTTAATTTCATAAATTAGTATAACAACTTTATATAGGGGGCTTATTATGGAGATTAAAGTTATTGAGGTTTTTCCTACAGATACAGAAAAGCTTAATAATATAGAGATGGCTAAAGCTAAATGGTTTATTAATATTTTAAGGAAGAAGTATCCAGAGGAAGTTTTGGAGGAAGCATTTAAAAAGTTAGAATCAAACTTAAAGAGTAGTGAAGCAAAGGCTTAGTATTTTTAATAATAAATATTACAAATGAGATAGGGGAGAAACAAATGAGAAAATATTTAGATGCATACATAGTTCATGAAACTAAAGATATGAGTAAAGAACAATGGTTAGAAGCTAGAAAATGTGGAATTGGTGGAAGTGATGCAGCAAGTATACTTGGACTTAACCCATATAAAAGTTCAGTAAGTGTATATATTGAGAAGGTTGATTATATACATGGAGTTAGTATGTCAGACAAAAATATTAATGGGTGCAAAATAGATAATTCTAATGAAGAAGCAAACTATAGGATGGAGCTAGGGAATAAGTTAGAGGATTTTGTTGCTAATGAATTTAGTTTAAAAACAGGTCTAAAAGTTAGAAATGTAAATGGAATTCTTAAAAATGATAAGTATCCTTTTGCAATAGCAAATATTGATAGAGCAGTTGTAGGAGAAAAAGCTTTTTTAGAATGTAAGGTTACAAATAGTTATTCAAAAAAGGTGTGGCAAATGGGAGTGCCAATACATTATCAGATACAAGTAAATCATTATATGGCAGTAACAGGAGCAACTCATTGTTATGTTGCAGCTCTTATTGGAAATGAAGAACTTATAATTCATAGGATAGATAGAGATGAAGAAATTATAGATGAAATAATGAAGCTTGAAGCTATGTTTTGGGACAAGTGTATATTAGGTGCAGAAATACCTGCTCCAGATGGAAGTCTTGATTATTCTATTGTTTTACAAGGATTATATAAAGATAGCAAGGATGAAGAATTGATTTTGTTTTAGCAGGAAAAGTTGTTAGATAGATATGATGAAATAACAGCGATTTATAAAGAAATTGAAGTTGAGAGAAAAAAGATTGAGCAGTATATACAGGTTCAGATGAAGGAATATGAAGTTGGCTTTATTGGTGATAGAAGGATTACTTGGAAAAAACAAAGTAGAAATACTATAGATACTAAAAAGTTAAAGAAAGAATATCCAGAGATAGCAGCAGAGTGTATGAAAACTACTACCTCTAGAGTATTTAGATTATAAGATAATCAATAATTAAAATTAAAGCTAGTAGAATAAATAGTATAGAACATGATGTCAACATAGTATTGATTTTTCTAGATTGCTTAAATTCAACAATAGCTTTATATATATCAGGTATCCATGCAATTAAAATGCCAGCAAGTAATAAAGGTGTACCAACATAGAATATGCTTAGAAATATAAGTAATAATCCAATTAAAGCAAATATGTTAGATCTATTTTTAGATAATGAAAAAAACTTTTTAAACATAACAACCTCCAATAGTATTGTATAGGTATTATTGTAGGTTTAAATGTTTGAGAATTCAATAATTTTTTAAAGGGGAGAAATATAATGACGAATTTAAAGAAAGCTTTACAAACTAATGAAGCTAAGGGAAAAGGTGTAACTGTAAGTCCAAGTTATGCTATGAAACAATTAATGATAAAGATGAAAAATGAAATACAAGTAGCTCTTCCAAGTCAACTAGCTAGTGAAAGATTTCAAAGAGTAGCACTTACTGCTTTTAACTCAAATCCAAAACTTCAAACTTGTGATCCAATGACTTTTATAGCTGCTATGATGCAAAGTGCTCAACTTGGACTTGAACCAAATACACCACTTGGACAAGCATATTTAATACCATATAAAGTTAAAGGAATGGATAAAGTACAGTTTCAAATAGGATATAAAGGACTTCTAGAGCTTGCACATAGAAGTGGTAAGATAAAGACTTTATATGCTCATGAAGTTAGAAAAAATGATGAGTTTGATATAGATTACGGACTAGAACAAAAGCTTACACACAAGCCATTACTTACGGGAGATAGAGGTGATGTTATAGGATATTATGCAGTTTATCATTTAGAGCCAAGTGGATATAGCTTTGTATTTATGACTAAAGATGAAGTAATGGAACATGGAAAGAAGTATTCTAAGAATTTTGAGGGTGGAATATGGGAGAAAGAATTTGACTCTATGGCAAAGAAAACTGTCATAAAGAAGTTACTTAAATATGCACCATTAAGTATTGAAATGCAAAAGGCAGTTGCTTTTGATGAAAGTGTAAAAAATAGTATTGATAGTGATATGTTATTGGTTGAATCTATAGATACAGATGAAAGTTTGATACTTGATAGGAATATATAAGTTGTGACTTATAGGTTCAAAAAATTTAATAGGGGGAAGTGCTAATGGCTGTATATAGGCATATTCATATTAATTACTGGCAAGATGGTTTTGTTCTAGATTTAACTCCAGAGGAAAAATATTTCTATATTTATCTTATGACTAATTCTAAGACAAGCCAATGTGGAATATATGAGCTTCATAGAAGAATTATAGAAACTGAAACAGGATACAACAGAGAAACTGTTGAGAAGCTATTAAATAGATTTGGTGAGTATGAAAAAATAGTTTATTGTGAAGAAACACAGGAGATATTTCTTAAGAATTGGATTAAGCATAATAAAGTTGTAAGTCCTAAGGTGAAGAAATGTATAGAAAAAGAACTTTCTAATATTAAGAGTAAAGAGCTTATAAATTTGTTTTTAAAAGAATGTGATAGGTATGGATACAGTATTGATACTAGTAATATAAATTTTGATATGGGTATTGATAGTGTATCTATACCCACATCTATAGTAGATGATAGTTTGGAGTATGACTATGGGGAAAAAGAAAAAGAAAATGATAGTAAGTATGTTGATGAAGATAAAAAATATTTTAATGAGAGCTTAAATAATATAAATAAGTTTAAAGTTTTGTATGAGCAAAATGTAGGACTTATAAATGGTATTGTTGCACATTGGTTAATTGATATTTCAGAAAGCATTGATTATGAGATGTTTAAAAGAGCTATAGAAATTGCTACTGATAAAGGTAAGTGTAATAAGGGCTATATAAGTGGGATTTTAAAGCAGTGGAGTGATAATAATATAAGGACTTTTAAAGATTTAAAAGCATATGAGGTTGGAATTAGAAATAGGGGTGTTAGTGATGGAAAGTATAAAGATGAGTATAGAAAATCTAAATATGCCACAGAGCTTGAAAATGAGGATGAAAGCATTTATAGAAAACCAACACCAGAGCAACTTGAAGAAGCTAGAAGATCCTTTGATGAACTTAGAAAAGGTAAGTGAATATAAGTGTGATAAGTGCAGAGATATTACTTATATAGTTGAAGATGGTGAAGCTAGAGAGTGTGAGTGTAAGGCTTTGAGGGATTGTGAGGATATATTAAGAAGAAGTGGTATAAGTGAGGCATTTAGGAAGAAGAGATTTGATAATTTTGATTTTAGTAGGGACAAGGCTACTATGGATGGATATAAAATTGCTACAGGATATGCTTTGAATTTTAAGGATAAGGAAAAGGATAGGGATAATTCTATTATGTTTATTGGACAGGTTGGGTCAGGCAAGACCCACCTTAGTCTTGCTATTGCTAATGAGCTTATGGATAGTGGTGTTGGTGTTTTGTATATGGGGTATAGGGAAGTTGTTACTGGTATTAAGCAAAATATTATGGATGAGGTTTACTACAATCGTGTTATGGGAAGGTATAAAAGTTGTAGGGTACTTTTAATTGATGATTTGTTTAAGGGTGGTATAAGTAAGAGTGATGTTAATATTGTTTTTGAGATTTTGAATTTTAGATATTTGAATGGGTTGCCTGTTATTGTGAGTTGTGAGCTTGGGGTTAGTGAGCTTATGGCAGTTGATGAGGCTATTGGTAGTAGGCTTATGGAGATGTGCGGTAGTTGTTTGGTTGAGATGAAGGGGAAGAGGCTAAATTATAGGATTTATGGATAGATTACATAAAGTGATTATAGATATATAACATATAATTTATGTTAAATAATATTACACCTCATAAATGTAAAATTATGTAAAAAAAACTACTTCTATGTTAAAATACAAGTATATATATTTACATTTTGGAGGTGGAGTATGTTAGATATAGAAGTTTTAAGATATCTGTATAAAGAATCAGTTAAAAACTTTATAAGGGAAAATAACATTAATTTTAATTGGAATGAAAATGATGAGCGTTTAGTCTCACTATTTAATACAATAGATAACCAAGAAAAAAGAAGTTTTTTAGAACGAGAAATTCTTTATGGAATGCAAAGGAATATATATATATCAAAAATAGATGAAAATATCAATCATATTAACGATGAAAGAATAGCTATAGAAATCATTAATAGTTTTAATGAATATACGAATGGCAGATTATTCACTGATCAATCATTTACCGATGACTGCATAGGTAGAAAGATAAATATAGATGAACATAAGTTATTACATTATAATATACATAAAGATCAAATGAACAATGTAGATAGAATAGACATTATTTTGGCAACATGTATGTCAAATGAAGCAGATGGTGATGATGAAGGAGTATATATATATTATTCTATAACCATAGATACAGTAAATAATTTGCTTATTATAAGGATGAGAAATATGGATACTATACATAGTGATTTTAAAGTTGATGAGCAATATGACTTAATAAAAGAATATATACTTAATAAAATAGATATGAGATTGGTTAGAAATGATGATAATTTTTATAGAATGACAATTTATAATATAGTAGATTATGTAAATAATACAGTTTTGAATAACTTTTATAGACAGATAGATGAATCAATAGGTGATAATATAGAGCAATCGGTATTGATATGGAATGAGGAGTTACCAGAGAATGAAATAAATGACGAAGAGCGTTTAATTATAATCAATAATATAAAAAATTCATACTGTAAGCTAATATCTCAAAATAGGCTTCAAAATTTAACTCCTCTTGAAATCAAAAACCTATATAATGTTGATGGATATGTCAATAGAGTAAAGTTTGAAGATGACTCCATAGGAAATACAAGAGTTAAATCTACAACGATAAAAGAAACGTTATTAAATACAAGTACTTTCTATGATATAAAAGCTAGTATGGAGAGAGGTAGAAATATAAAAGAAGCTAATATCCAATGGTTGGACCAAAATAATGATAGAATAAATGTTGTATTTAATAATGAAAAACAGGGTAAATTTAAAGTTATCATAAAAAATAATTATTTTAATGAAAGGATGGATAGGTATGTATTGCAAAAAATTATACAATATTCTCCAAGATAATGATCATATTACTTATAATATAACAGAGACAGACATAGAAAAATTAGATGAATTTATACGAAATAAAACAACTTCAAGGGAGCGTCTAAATTTAGATCCTGCAAGATTATCTATTATAATGAAAATGAATTACGAAAAGTCAATAAAGCTCTTTGTTTTAGGCTGCAAACAAAAACTTTTTAAAATGAAGATGTATATAGATTGTGAATACTGTAATAGTAGACACAATATAGAAGATTTTTATGTAGATATAATATGTGATGAGAGTAATAAAACTATTCCTATAAATAATAATAAGGATAAAATATATGTATATTTTGAATTATTGGAGAGACCTCAAATTTGTAAAAAAATAAATGCTAATAATTCATATATGATTGATGATATAATGGGAAAGTGTAGTCCCTCTAACACCACTTTATCTGAAATGGAAAAATATGGAATAACATTTGATACGATAGGTAGCTTAATGGATGCTAAATTTGGATGGAACTGATAATTAACTTACTAAAAGACGAAAGTATGAAAGCAGCTATAATAGGAGCATTAGGTAGTATTGTTGGAGGGTTTATAGGTGTAATAGGATCATTAATAGTTTTTAGAGTTCAGAGAAAAAAAGAGTTATCTGATGAATTAATAAATTTAGAAGAAAAATATAAAAAAATAATAAAGTTACTTATTATAGAAATTGATTATAATATATCTATACTAAAAATTATTAATAATAATATAAAAAAAGAAGATTATAGAAACATAAAAGAACATTTAGAAAGTTTAGAAGAACAGGTATGGAATAAATTTTCATATGATTTAGTAGGATACATAAATGAGGATTTATATATACACATTAGCTATATTTATAGAGATATGAACTTTATAAAAAATCATAAATTAGAAGAATACAAAAAGGAAAATGTAAATTATAATAATAGAATAAATACTATGACAGATTTAAAAAATAAATTATGTGAAAAAATAGAAAATAAAAATGAATATAAAGAATATAACTCAGATGAAACTATGTTATTTATATGTGATTTATTATAAAATTTAAAAGTTAGTGATAGACTTTAGACTACTATGTGTTATTTTATAGAAAAATTTAATTAATCTGTTGTGCTAGTTATTTTACTACACATATTGAAATTACTACATAAAGTTTTTTACAAAGAATATAAACTATTCTAAACTCTAGTATTTTCAATAATTAAATCTAACTAGCACAACGAGTTAATTAGTAAATTATTAGTAGTGAAGTACTATAGGATTAAATAGATATAAGAAGTTTAAACTAATAAAGTCATTAAAGCGACCAAGAACTATTCTAACTATAAAAATAGTTTTATGGTCGTTTATATTTTATTTCATACTTATAATATTTTTAGATAATTCATTTATACTATCAGATAGTATTTGTAGCTTCCCTTCAATCCTCACAAGTAAATACATACTAAGGGCTATAGGAAA
>NZ_CATXCO010000032.1:0-15567 GCF_958366745.1 uncultured Romboutsia sp. | reverse complement strand
CACAATGTGAAAGATGTGGAAACTGTGAAAACTGTATAAAATGTATAGAGTGTAGAGATTGTCTTGACTGGTTAGAAAATCAAGAGTATACAGATTATGAAATATATGACTATGATGAATCAGAAGATGAATAACTAAAATATATGAATAATATATTATAACTTGGTAATTAGTTACTAAAATCCTTTAATCACACTATAAAGTAACATATTTAAAGTATGCGTAGAATGAATAAAAAACTAAACATAGTAAAAAATAATTAGAAAATATAGAATATATAGATTAAGCAAGTTAAAACTCTGCGGTATACAAAAAAGAATCTAAAATCTTAGATTCTTTTTTATTACGTAACAAATGTTACGGCTTTTAATTAAGAAAAAAGGTATAATAAGTTTATAAATTTTAACAAAGGAGAAAAATAAATGAGCGCATTTTTAGCACCAATACACACTTGGTTATTTAATAAAATAAAATTAGCACAGGATTTAGAAAAAGATATAGTAAACTTACACATTGATAAATTTAAAGAAAGTGCTATAAAAATACAAAAAGAAGCAAATGATATATATGGTCAATATATAGAAGAAAAGCCACTAGAGGATTTAATCGATGTAAACAATATACATGGATGGTTACAAGATAGAATAAAAGAAGTAGAAAGTAGAAGTGCATATATAATAACTAAATACTATGATATGTACGACGAAGAAAGTAGAGATTTAACAGAAAGTGCATATATTTCTCAGGCAATAAAGTGTGCACAAAATGAAAATAATAAATCAGATTCACCTGAAAATGCTTATATATCATTAAATAATTATATATTATCAGGTATGCCTTGTGATAGAGCAAACTCTGTAACTGAAAAAAATGAAGATTATATAATTTATGAGCAAAATGGATGTATTCATAGAAAAAATTATGAAAATGGACAGGGGAACTTAGAATACTTATACGAACTTAGAGATTTATGGGTAAAAACATTTATGGAAAGTTTAAATACAAAGTATTTATATGAAAAAGAAAAATTAGATGATAAAACTATAAATAAAATAAGAAAGGCATAGTTTATATGAGCCACTATGGAAATCTACAAAAGATTAAAAATGGTAAAAGAACTTATGGAATAACTCCTCATATACCAGGAGGATTTATACTACCTGAAACTCTTATAAAAATAGGTGAAGTAGCTAAAAAATATAATGGAGTATTAAAAATAACATCAGGACAAAGGATACTTATAACTAATCTTAAAGAAGAAGATTTAAAGGATATATGGGAAGACTTAGGTATGGAGCCTGCTGTTAAAAATCAATATTCAGTAAAAAATGTTGAAATATGTCCAGCAAACTTTTGTAAACGTTCTAAGTATCCAACTATTGGTATAGGTATGAAAATAAGCAAAAACTTCCATGGAATGCCTCTTCCAAATAGAACAAAAATAGGTGTAGCAGGATGTAGAAATGCATGTTCAAGTGTATATTCAAAAGATATAGGTGTTTTAGTAGATATAGATGGAAAGCTTTTTGTAACGGCAGGAGGAAGTGCTGGATTTTACCCGAGAATGTCGGATATAATAACTAAAGGGCTTTCAGAAAAAGAAGCTTATGAACTTGTAAAAAATATATTAGAATATTACAATGAACATGGTCAAATGGGTGAAAAACTAGGAGATTTTATAGATCGAATAGGCATAAATACATTTAGAAAAGATGTACTTGAAAAATCAAATTTAAAGGAGAATTTATAATATGATAACTAAAGATACTATAATAGGTGATGTAATAAAAGAAAATGAAAATGCAGTAGGAATATTAATGAGTTTTGGTATGGGATGTGTAGGTTGCCCATCATCTCAAATGGAAACTATAGAGCAAGCTTGCTCAATACATGGATTAGATTTAGAAGAAGTATTAGCTAAGTTAAATGAAAAATAAAATTTGTTATACTTATAATGTTAACGATGTATCTTTGTTATAAATAAAGATACATCGTTATTTTAATTTAACTTAAAATTATATATTTTATTAACCGTTGGCGAAATGAAGTGTTTTGCCAACACGTCGCTCAAGCGAAGCGAATTTTTTATAATTGTTATAATATTATTTAATAAAAATCAAAGTTAACATAATTAAGTTATGTTATAAGAATTATAAAACTAAATCTATTTATTATAAATATCTTAAAATATTTAAGATATTAAAATTTATAGTATAATAAGAAGAGTAAATAAAAAAATTATAATTTGAGCTGTTTATTATATAAGGAGGATGATTTATGAAAATTATTCATACTAGTGATTGGCATATAGGAAAAATAGTAAATGAATATTCAATGATAGATGATCAAAAATACATTTTAAATAAATTAATAGAACTTATAGATGAAGAAAATGCAGATGTACTTATGATAGCAGGTGATGTATACGATAGATCTATACCACCAGTAGAAGCAGTAGAATTACTAAATGAAACTTTAAGCTCTTTAGTAATAGATAGAAATGTATATGTATTAGTAATATCAGGAAATCATGATAGTGGAGAAAGACTAAGTTTTGGTAGCAAAATACTAGAAAAGCAAGGATTATACATAGCAGGTAGTGATGAAGAGCTATATAGAAAAGTAGTTTTATGTGAGAATAATAAAAATATAAACTTCTATTTAGTACCTTACAAAGACCCAGCACTTACTAAAAAACTTCTTGATAACAAAGAAATAAGAAGTCACAATGATGCAATGATAGCTGTTATAGATAAAATAAAAGAAGATTTAAATGAAAATGAGGTAAATATACTTATAGGTCATGGATATGTAACTATGAAAAGAGAAGAAGCAATAGATGTAAGTGACCATAAATACGAAGCAGCAGAACTTGAAACTTCAGAATCAGAAAGACCATTATCTATAGGTGGGACAGATCTTATAGATGGGAATATATTTAAAGATTTTGATTATGTGGCATTAGGTCATTTACATGGTAGACAAAAAATTGGAAGAGAAACTATGAGATATTCAGGATCTTTACTTAAATACTCATTCTCAGAAGTTAAACAAAAAAAGAGTGTTGCAGTACTAGATTTAAAAGATAAAGATATAAATATTGAATTAAGGGAATTAAATCCATTTAGAGATTTAAGAATTATAAAAGGGAATATAGAAGATTTAATATGTGAAGGTAGAGACGTAGAAGAAGGAAAAGAAGATTATATACAAGCGATACTTACTGATGATGGGGAACTTATGAATCCTATGGAAAAATTAAAAGCAGTTTATCCAAATACAATGCTTATAACTAGAGAAAGAAAAAGAAATGTATCAGAGGATGGTGCTGTAGCAAAAGGTGAATTTAGAAAGAAAAGTAAAATAGATTTATTTAAAGATTTCTATGAAGCTTATGGAAGCGGTGACTATACCGACAAAAAAGAAAATGTGTTAATAGATACTATAAAAGACGTACTTAAAGAGGAGGTGAGGTAATGAGACCAATAAAATTAACTATAAGTGCATTTGGGCCTTATGCATCTAAGCAAGTTATAGATTTTGAAGAATTAAAAGGTAGAAATATATTTGTTATATCGGGAAAAACTGGAGCGGGAAAAACAACTATATTTGATGCTATAAGCTATGCTTTATATGGAGAAGCAAGTGGAGAAAGTAGAGAAACTGATTCTTTAAGAAGTCACTTTGCTGATGATAACACAGAAACTTATGTAGAATTAGAATTTGAACTTAGAGGAGAAAAATATACAGTAAACAGAGTCCCTAAGCAAAAAAAGAAAAAAGCTAGAGGTGAAGGTTATACAGAAAAATCTGCTGATGCTACTTTAACCCTACCAGATGGAAAGGTAATAACTAAGGTAAAGAATGTTACTGATAAAATAATAGAAATATTAGGTATAACTAGAGAGCAATTTAAACAAATTGTAATGCTTGCACAAGGTGAATTTAAAAAATTATTATTAGCTGACTCTGTAGAGAGAGAAGGAATATTTAGAAAAATATTTAATACTTACGACTTTGAAAAAATACAAGCAGAGCTTAAAGATAAAGCAGCAAACCTTAGTAAAAATAGAACTAAAAGTAAACATGAAATGGAAATTAATTTAAAAAATATAAAAGGTGAGCATGATATAGTAATAGACGAATATGTGGATTTCCCTTTAGTTATAGAAAAGTTAAAAGATTTATTAGAAAGAGATAATAATATTTATAAAACTCTTAATGAAGAAGGAAAAGAAGTAGACAATAATCTACAAGTTAAAAATCAAGAAAAGGCTATTATAGAAACTAATAATAACTTACTTAAAGAAAAAGAGATTATTACAAAAGCTTTAGAAGAACTTTTATCAAAGGAAGATGAATATAAAAATAAATCCAAAACTATAATAGATGGAAAAAATGCAAAAGAAGTAAAATACATAGAAGATAAGCTTATAGAAACTACTAAAAAATTAACTAAAAGAGAAGAAGATTATAATTTAAGTTTAAAAAATATAGATTCTTTAAAGTTAAAACAAGAAGAAGCAAATAAGCTTTTACAAATCGAAGAAAGTAAAGAATGTGATAGAGAGAAGCTAAGTGTAGAAATAAATAATCTTAATAAATTAGAAGAAAAGATTATAGAACTAGATAGTCTTAATAATAAGGTGATGCATCTAAAACAAAGTGCAGAAAATAGTAAGTTACAAATAATAAATAATAAAAAGGAAACTGAGGAACTGAAAAAATCTAAAGAAGAAAAAGAACTTCAGTTAAAAGATATAGCTACTTTAGAAACTAAAAAAGTAGAACTAGAAAGTGATATAAAAGCAAAAAATAAAACTTTAGATGAAGTAAGGGAACTGTTTAAAGTTATTAGAAGCTTTCAAAATACATATATAGAACACAATAATAAAGCAAAAGAATATAAAGAATTTGAAGTTGAGTATAAAAAAGTAAAAGAA
The DNA here is from genome assembly GCF_958366745.1 of uncultured Romboutsia sp. Classification (NCBI taxonomy): domain Bacteria; kingdom Bacillati; phylum Bacillota; class Clostridia; order Peptostreptococcales; family Peptostreptococcaceae; genus Romboutsia; species uncultured Romboutsia sp. The sequence continues at coordinate 10,624 of NZ_CATXCO010000032.1, read as the reverse complement.
AATTATGAAAAAATGGATGACTTGTATAAAAAAGAACAGGCGGGAATACTTGCAAGCAAATTACAAGAAAATGAGCCATGCCCTGTATGTGGTTCAACAAACCATCCAAATAAAGCTACTATAAAAGAAAACTTAAAAATACCAACTAAAGAGGAACTAAAAGTAGCTAAAGAAAACTTAGATAAACTAGAAAAAGAAAATCTAGAAAAAATAAATAATCTTACAACTTTAAATTCAAATAAAACAACTTATTTAGAACAAGTTAATAATCATTTAAGTATGTTATCAGCTACTTTGAATATAGATAAAACCTTTAATTCAGAAACTGCGAAAGTAGTTAAAAATTTAGGTACAGAGTTAAAGAGTGTAATAGATAAGTTAAAAGACGAATTATTAAAAGTTATAGATAAAATATCTTTAAAAGAAAAGATAGAAAAAGAATTAAATCTTATAACAACTACAATAAATGAAAGAGAACATAGTTTAATAAAACTTGAAGAATGTGAAAAAAATTATACAACAGAACTTACACAAAATATTACTAAAATAGATGAGTATAAAAAAGAAATACCAGAAAATATAACTGATTTAAAAACTTTAAATAATTTAATAGAAGTTAAGACTAAGGAACTTAATATAAGTAAAGAGAAATTAGCAAAACTAAGACTTGAAAATGAAAACCTAGCTAAAAAACTAGAAGGAGAAAATTCTACATCTAAAGAAATAAATAAATCAATTGAAGAATTAAAGTTAGAAATAGCTAATAATAAAGCTAACTTTAATGAGGCTATAAAAGAGCAAGGCTTTGATAATATACAAACTTATGAAGATGCTAAGTTACAAATATCAATGGTAGAAAGCTTAGAAAAAGAAGTAGAAAATTATAACTCAGAGCTTAAATTAACAAAGGCTAAGCAGGAAGATATAATAAATAAAACTAAAGATATAGTATTTATGGATATAACTACAATAGATGAAGAAATAAGATCTATACAAAATAATAAAAAAGAACTAGAAAGTAAATTAAGAGAATTACATGCAATAATAGTTGGAAACAAAACAATACTTAAAAATGTTGAAAACCTTAATATAGAGTTTAAAGAAATAGAAGAAGAATATAAAGTATTAGGAGAATTGGCAGATTTAGCTAATGGTAAAAAGGCTCCATATATATCCTTTGAAAGATATATATTAGCATCTTACTTTGAAGATATAATAGAAGCGGCTAATATAAGACTAGAAAAAATGACAGGAGATAGATTCTCATTAATAAGAAAAACATCTAAGAGTAAGGGGGCAGGTCAAAAAGGATTAGAACTTGAAATATACGACAATTATACGGATAGCTCAAGAGATGTAAGCTCATTATCTGGTGGAGAAAGTTTTAAAGCATCACTATCATTAGCTTTAGGTCTTTCTGATATAGTACAATCAAATGCAGGAGGGGTATCACTTGATACTATGTTTGTAGATGAAGGTTTTGGTACACTAGATCCACAATCTTTAGACAATGCAATTGATAGTTTACTTGAATTACAAAGGGGAGGAAGGTTAGTTGGTATAATCTCTCATGTTGAAGAACTTAAAGAAAGAATTGATGCTAAACTTGAAGTTACATCTACATCAAAAGGAAGCAAGGTAGAATTTAATATATTATAAAAAATAATAGTTATGTAAAAAATATCCTAAAGATTAGCTATATAAAGCTAATCTTTAGGATATTTTTTAGTTATACTAATTTATTTATCTTAATACACAATAAATATCTAATATAGTATTAAATTACTATGTATACAACATCAAAGGAGCTGAGAGGATATTAAAAGAATTTCGATAATATTAATAAGTACATTTTTTCTTACAGGAATCATAAATTCAAATTTTAGTAAAAATTTAGAAGAATGTAATCTATCAATTTTCAACAAAGAATATGAAAAATCAGAAGAGATATTTAATTTAGAAGTAAAAGAAAAAAGTACTATAAAAGGAGATAAAACTAAACAAGATCAACAATCTGATACTATATCAGAAAGTAAGGCAATCTCACTTGTAAAAGATATGTTCAAAAACTATGGATATATGCCAAGTATTATAGAAGTTGATCATATAGAGGGAAATAATTATGTAGTTCATGCTTATGAAATTATACAAGATGATGAAAAAACTTGGCATACTGCCACTGCAGGATGGTATTATGTAGATATGCATACAGGAAAAATAGAAAGTATATTTTAATATTTTTGTAGCAAAGTAAACAAAAAAGAAGCTAATTTTTAATTAAATAGTTAAAACAGCTTAACTATTTACAGAATATGTAATTTACTTATAAAGATAAATATATAAAAAGATAGGATATCTCATATGAGATATCCTATCTTTTTATATATTCAATATCATTAACAATAAGAGAATAAGATTCATCATCTTTTAAAATTATATCAAAATATAAATTATCACTTTTACTTGATGATATAACACATTGAGCATATAAGTATGAAACGTTTTTATGCATTGTTTCAGTTTTGATACAATGTTCGTAATTTAATGGAATTAATGTATTTATATGAGACTCTATAATTTTAGAATAGGTATTAAAATCAATATTAGATATTGTCCTATCATCTGATACAGATATAGAATTAGACTCTTTTTTATCTATTAAGTGAGATAGACGTTTATTAGTTAGGAAAAAATAAGCAGAAGATATCAATATAATCAATAAAATTATAAATATATTTTTGAATTTTATAAATTTACGTCCATTCCTTAATACTTTTTTATATTTTGGGTAAGGAATAACTTTAAAATCTATTTTTCCATATTCATTGGCTTTAAACTTATATTTTGAAATGTGATGTTCTTCTCTTTGTTTAAATGCAATTGTCTTACTATTGTTTTCTTTCAAAAATTATTCCCCCTTTTATAAATTAATAGGATTAAGGATGTTATATTAAAATATATTCAGTGCAAGAATAAAAATTGCAAAAAAGTTAAAAATTCTATTGACTCAAACGTTTGTTTGGTATATGATTGATATAGCAAACGAATGTTTAAAATAAAAAGGGAAAATTTAATTAAATTTTTGTTATAAATTAGTAATATTTTGAATTTATGGATAATATAATAAAGTATAAAATTTAAGAGGAGTGATAACCAATGATAACAAAAACAAATAGCTTAAATAATATAAATGAAATAACTTTAACAAACTTAGAAAATGGAGAAGTAACATTAGAGCAGTTAAATGAAATATATAATAAAATGGGATTTGTATTTGTTGCAAACAAAGGTAGATTCACTAAAATAAGAAAAGAAATAAAACATTAATAATATATATAAGACCTAGCCTATGGCTAGGTTTTAAAATTTAGGGTGTGATTTAGTTGAAAATAGTAAGTTACAACATTCATAAGGGCATGGATGATAATAATGTATTTACATTAAATAAAATCATAAGATATCTAAAAGAATTAGATGCGGATATAATATGTCTTCAAGAGGTACTTTACAATCAATTTGCACTTTTAAAACAAAGCCTAAAAGTAGATGGAATATTTGCAGCAAATATAAATAAGCCTACCTTAATGTATGGAATAGCTACACTTTCAAAAAATGAAATTTTATACAACGAACATATATTTTTAAAAAGTAAAGGAGAACAGAGAGGTTTTCTACATACGAACGTATTTTCTGAATGTTGCTGTATAGATGTAATAAATACTCATTTGGGTCTTGATAAGGATGAAAGAAAAGAACAATTAAGCCAAATAATAGATTATACAAATAGATTGCAAAAATCAAAAGTAATATGTGGAGATTTTAATGAGAAAAATATATTTATAAGTATATTTAATGATAGTGCTGTATATACAAATAATCAAAGTATAGCAACATTTGAAAAGAGTAATGCAAGAATTGATTATATATTAGTAGACAAATCATTAGGAATATATAAATACAAATTAGATAAAATAAATTTATCAGACCATTATCCGATTATAGTAGATATAAAATTAAATTAGACAATATGTAACAATAAAGTTACACATTTCGGTTAAATGTTGTATAACATTAATGCTTAAAATATAATTTATATGATATTTAAAATGAGGTGGAGAAATGGGAAAAAATAACATAGGAGCAAGTCAAAGCAGTACACTAGATGGAAGTTTTGGTAAAAGTGAAAAATCAAAGGCTAAAAAGTATAAGATTATAGGATTAGTAGCTATTATTTGTGTATTAGGAATTTCAATTAATTACTTTAATAAAAAGTATATATATACAGATGCAATAGCTAAAAACATATTTATAGAAGGTATAGATGTATCTAACCTGACGAAAGAAGAAGCAATTAACTATATAAATGAAAATATAACTCCAAGTGATATACAACTTAATTATGATGGAGAAACAAATATAATATCACTAGATGAAATTGACTTAAAGTATAATACTAGTGAAGTTGTAGATGAAGCTTATAATTATACTAAAACGGACTCATATTTTGAAAATATAAAAAGATTTTTCGACCTTAATAAAAATATTAAAAATTTAGAGATAAAATCTTTATACAATGAAAATAAGTTAAGTGAGAAAATACAGAGCATATCAGAATCAATAAATGTGGCTATGGAAAATGCAAAGGTATATATATCTGATTCTGGAAATATTAGTGCATCTAGTGCAACTATAGGTAAAGAATTAGATATAGCAGCAACTAAAGAATCTATTTATGATGCTATAAAAAATAAAGATTATAAAGCTATAGATTTAAAAGTAAATATAAAACAGCCAAAGATAAATACAGAAGCTGCTAAAAGTGTAAATACATTACTAGCAGAGTTTAGTACAAAATTTTCAACAAATGATTCAAATAGAGTTACAAATATAGTACTATCTGCAAAAGCAACAAGTGATGTATTACTAATGCCCGGAGAAGAATTTTCGTATAATAATCTAACGGGTAAAAGAACAAAATCAAATGGATACAAAGATGCTCCTGTTATAATAAATGGAAAATTAGAGCAAGATGTAGGTGGAGGAGTGTGCCAAGTATCTAGTACTTTATTTAATTCAGTATTATATTCTGGCCTTGATGTAACATCAAGAAGAAATCACTCATTAAAGTCAAGTTATGTGTCTATAGGAAGAGATGCAATGGTTAGTGATGGTGGTAGTGATTTTAGATTTAAAAACCCATACTCTCATCCAGTATATATAAAAAATACAGTAAGTAATGGTGTAATAACTTCTAAAATATATGGAAATGCATCGGATAAGAAAAATATAAGCATAAAAGTAGAGCCGTATACAACAGGAGGATTAGACGCTGCAAAAACATATATAGAAAATAGAGATTCAAATGGAAATGTAATCAGGACTCAATATATATCTAATAGTGTATATAAAAACAAAAATAATTAATAAAAATATAGCTGATATTCGTATTAGCTATATTTTTTTGTTGTTTTTGTTGGAAAAACATATTAAAAATGATATTATAATTATATTGAAATAAAAAAATGTAAAAAAGTGAGGGAGGAATTTGAACTTTATAGGAAATAGGTACTCTATAATAAATATAGAAGATAATATAGAGTTTAATAAACTCTATAAAGCAAGAGATTTATATGAAAATAAAACTATTTTATTAAAAGTAATAAATCATAATAATCATATATGTGAAGACTTTCTAGCAAATCTAATTGATGAATCTACCATAATAAGAGAGATAAACTCACCTTATATACTAAATATGATTGATGTAGGTGTTGATTATAGAGAAGATGGAATATGGTATTATATGATATATGAATATGAAAAGGGTATTAGTTTAAATAATATAATAGAGGGGAATTACCTTCACTTAGAAGCAATAATATCAATAGCAACTCAAATACTAAAGGGACTAGAAGCGGCTAAAGAGCATGGGATGTACCATGGAGACTTGAATCCAAGTAATATTTTAGTAGATAAATGGTATAATGTAAAAATATTAAATTTTGGAGTTACTAAAGCTAACCATGGTGTAAACATAAGGTCAGGGAATAATATAAAATATTTATCCCCACATCAGATATGCATTAACTATACAGATACAGAAAGTGACTTTTTTGCATTGGGATTAATTTTATTTGAATGTATATTTAAAAAATTACCATTTGGCGAAAGTTATGATGAAGAACAAATGTTAAAATTTATAGACAAAGGTATAAATTTTAATGCTTTAAAAGGTATAAATGGAAATGAAGAATTAATAGAGATAATAAAAAAGCTTTTAAACAGAACAGAGAAGTATAGTGAATTTAGAGAAGTTATATTAGATTTAAGTTCTATAATGTATGAAAAAGCAGAGATAAAAGAATCATTATTAATAGAAGATGAACAAAATTATAAATATGAAAAGAAAACTAAAGTTACAAAAAATAGAAATAAGTTATTATTAATATCAGCAATTATAATTATTATACTTTCAGCACTAACAACATTAATAATATAATGAATACAAATAGGTACATATAAAACTGTTTAAATGTATCTATTTTTTATTTTAAAGTTTAGATTTATGAACATAGTGAATTTTAAGCAACGGATGTATCCGACGTGTTAACGAGGATATAACGTTGGCGACATAAGTTAAGCAAATTTTAAAGATTGAATATAATTTAAATAAAATGTAAAATATAATAAAAATATGACAATTATTAAAGTTAGGAAAGATTAAATATGAAAAGAGTTATAACTATAAACTCAAACGACTTGGAGAAGTCATTATACACCAAAGAATTACTAACTAAAAAGCTTGAGGAGAATAATTTTTTAGTAAGTTCAAAATTAGAAGAAAATACAGAACTTATAATATCTATAGGGGGAGATGGATCTTTTTTAAAAACTATTCAAGATTTTAAATTTCCAAGTGTACCTATGGTAGTAATAAATACAGGTCATTTAGGTTTTTTTGCCGAGTTTGACCCAGATGAAATAGATGAATTTATAGAATTATATAAAAATAATGATTTTACTATACAAGAAGTGCATCCTTTAAAAGGGAGTATATGCACTAAAGAAAGCAGTAAAGATATCTATGCAGTAAATGAAATAGTAATTAAAAGTGTTTGTTCAAGAACGCTACATTTAGATTTAAGGGTTAATGAAAATAAAATCCAAAACTTTAGTGGAGATGGGATGCTTATATCAACACCTATTGGATCTACTGCATACAATTACTCAGCAGGTGGAAGTATTATAGATCCAAGTTTAGATACATTACAGCTTACACCACTTGCACCAATGAATACTATTGTATATAGATCTTTTACTTCAAGTATAGTTTTATCTGCAAAATCTACAATAAGTATAGTGCCAGAGTATAGATTTGAAAATTCTATATTAGTGGTTGTAGATGGAAATGAATATAGGTTTAATGATATTACAGATATTCATATTGTAAGATCTGACCTAAAATTAAAACTTCTTAGACGTTCTGATTTTGAATTTTGGAAAAGAGCATCTGAGAAATTTTTATAGGTTAAAAAGGTAGTGAATTACGTTCACTGCCTTTTTTGTAAATAGATCTATTAAATTACAACTTATTGAATACACAATGTGACTATTTAGTAATTTTATTAATCTTATTATATTAATTTAGCTAATGTATAATAATTATATTATGATAAATAAGATTGGAGAAATTTATGCTAAATATACTTATGATTGAAGATGATAGTACAATAGCCTTTGGAGTAAAATATGCACTAGAGCAAGAAGGCTTTAATATTGATATATGTAAAGATTTAGAAAGTTCTAGAAAGAACATACAAGAAAAGGAATATAGCATTATACTATTGGATGTTATGCTTCCAGATGGAAATGGATATGATTTTTGTAAAGAAATAAGGGAAAATAACGAAATACCAGTAATATTTTTAACTGCTTGTGATGAAGAAGTAAACATTGTAATGGGGCTAGATATTGGAGGAGATGATTATATGACAAAACCTTTTCGAGTAAGAGAGCTTATATCTAGAATAAAGGCTGTACTTAGAAGAAGAAGTACTTATAGTGAAAGTAAAAAAGTACTTAAATTTGGGAGTTTAAGTATACACACTTTAGAAGCAAGAGTATTTAAAAATGGAGAAGAAGTGTTTTTAACTTCTGTTGAATATAAGTTATTATTAATTTTAATACAAAATAAAAATACAGTATTAAGCAGGTCTAAAATATTAGAAAAGCTTTGGGATGTTACCTATGATTTTGTAAATGATAACACACTTACTGTTTATATAAAACGTCTTAGAGAAAAAATTGAAGACAACTCAGCTGATCCTAAATACATTCTTACTGTAAGAGGTATGGGATATAAGTGGAATGGAAGTGAAAATAATGTTTCTATCTAATGTTGAGGTAAAAGGATTTATAAGAAATTATTTAATATTGTTTATAATTACGATAGGTTTATCTATAGAAATTAGTTTTGTAAGTATAAATATAATTAAAAACGAAGTAGTAGAAAATAATCAAGCCATAATTGGTAGTATAGTTGCGGCTAATCCTAGCTTTGAAAAGGAAATAATTAATATAATAACTCAAGAAAAATCAACAAAAAACTTAAATTTAGGAAAAGATATTTTAAATAAGTATAATTATAATGAAAATATCAGTTTAAATAATGAACCTATTATTAAATCAAGTTTACCCAAAATAATTAGATTAAATGCTTTATTTATAGTAGTTATTTTTCTTGTAATTATATTAGTGGTTATGGTTTATTTTAAAAATTTCTATAATGATATTAAGGATATGACTGATTATGTATATCATAGCTCAGAAGGAATAGATTTTGAAATGAAAAAAAGAAACCAAGAAGGGCAAATTGGTTTACTTAAAACTGAATTACTAAAAATGACTAATATATTAAAGGAAAAAGTGGACCTTTTAAATAAAGAAAAAGTATTTTTAAATGATACTATTTCAGATATATCACATCAACTAAAGACACCTATGACTTCTCTTATAATTTTAAATGATTTAATGTATGGAGATATTTCAAAAGAAACTAAGCATGAATTTTTAAATAAGATAAAATCACAGTTAACTAGGATGGAATGGCTTATAAAAAGCATGCTAAAGCTTTCTAAGATAGAAGCTAAGGTTATTGATTTTAATAAAGAAAAAGTAAATGTAAAAGAATTAATAACTAGAGCGATACAACCAAGTCTTATTTTAATCGAACTTAAAAATATTAATCTTAGTATAAGCGGAGAGGAAGATGTTACATATATTGGAGATATAAATTGGTCAACAGAAGCTTTAGTAAACGTAATTAAAAACTGTGTAGAACATACACCAATAGGGGGGAATTTATACATTAAATATGAGCAAAATCCACTTTACTTAGAAATTATAATAAAAGATGATGGAGAAGGAATTGATAAAAAAGATTTACCTCATATATTCAAAAGGTTTTATAAAGGCAAAAGCAATTCCAAAGAAGATAGTGTTGGAATTGGACTAGCAATGGCAAAGTCTATAATCGAAAGTCAAAATGGTGACATTTATGTAAAAAGTGAAAAAAATAAAGGTACAGAGTTTCATATAGTCATCCATAAAACTTATAGTGACTAAAATGTAATATTTAAATTCACTTTAGAGTAAGAGTGAAGCTTTAAACTATGAAGTGTAAGATTACTAAATGATTTATGGAGGAAAACATGGAAATTTTAAAAGTAGAAAACTTAACTAAAAGTTATGGTAAAGGTGAAGCTAAAGTTGATGCCATAAAAAATATAAATTTATCAATAAATAAAGGTGAATTTGTAGCAATTGTAGGTCCAAGTGGTAGTGGTAAAAGTACTTTATTACACTTACTAGGAGGAGTAGACAAGCCAACTAGTGGTAAGGTTTATATAAATGATGTAGATATATATAATTTAAAAGAAAAAGATTTATCTATATTTAGAAGAAGAAATGTAGGACTTATATATCAGTTTTATAACTTAATACCAGTACTTAGTGTAAAAGAAAATATACTATTACCTGCTGAACTGGACAATAGAAAAATAGATAAAGATTATCTAAATGATTTATTAAAAACATTAGGATTAAAAGAAAGAGCAAATCATCTTCCTAATGAATTAAGTGGAGGGCAACAACAAAGAACTTCTATAGGACGAGCTTTAATAAATAGGCCATCTATAGTTTTAGCAGATGAGCCAACTGGAAACTTAGATAGCAAAAATTCTAAAGAAGTATTAGAATTATTAAAGTTATCTGTTAGAAAATATAATCAAACATTAATAATGATAACTCATGATCCAAGTATTGCACTTCAAGCAGATAGAGTTATAACTATAGAAGATGGTACTATAAAGCAAGATGAGGTGATATAAATGAATTTATACACATCACTTACATTAAGATATTTAAAAGAAAATAAAAGAAGGACTATTGTTACTATAATAGGAATAATACTTTCTACAGCACTTATTTGTGGTATAGGAAATATATCTGTAAGTCTTATGGATCATAAAATTAGAGAAACTATAGCTAATGATGGAGAATTTCATGCAACTTTTTATGACCTGAATTGTCAATTTAAATCAGACAAATTACTTATGAATCACTA
>NZ_CATXCO010000031.1:0-16166 GCF_958366745.1 uncultured Romboutsia sp. | reverse complement strand
GTTAGTTTCAATTCTATAAATTAACCTACTGTTTAATTTTCAAAGTTCATTTTTTTGTTTTGCCCTTTTCTTAAGGACAAGTATAACTATACCACCTTCAAATAATTTGGTCAACACTTTTTTTACAATTTTTTTATATTTTTTGTTTTTTATACTTTTTTCCATTAATTATTATCCTCTATATTTATTTATATATATCCAAACTATAATAAAATTTCTAAATACCATATAAAATTTATATAAAAATAGAGTATCCTAAATAATAAGATACTCTATCTTTGTAAAGCTAAATAATAAACATGGCAACTATCGTCGTAACCACAAGTCCAACCATTACAGGTATAAGATTTCGTTTAGCTAAATCAACTGGTTTTACACCACATATAGCTGCTGCTGGTGCTAGTGCCCAAGGAACTATACATCCTCCACCTACCCATGTAGCTGCTATTTGACCTAAAGCTGATAAAACTCCCACATTTGCTCCTATAGCTGTTCCAAATACAGCTGCAGTTGATCCAGCTAAAGACATTCCAGAAAATGATGAACCATCAAGTCCTGTTATACCACCAACTACAGTCTCTATACTTGCAGCTGCAACTTTATTGAAAGGAACAGCTTCAGATAAAACTAGACCTATATCGCCTAAAAGTCCTTGAGATCCTTCAGCTAAAACATCTCCAAATACTGTTACTAAAGGCATATCACCCATATAGAAAAATGCCGCTATTGGTATTATTACTGCAAATATTTTTATACCAAATACAAATCCTCCCACTAGTTGATCTGTAACTTTATCAAGTGTTGTTTTAGGATTGTTCATAAAGTTTATTACTATTAATAACATCAAAGCTGTTGCTCCAAGTAATCCAGTAGCATCTCCACCTTTAAGGTCAAATTTATACATAGCTATTATATCTAGTATAAATGATATTATAACTAACCATATAGATATCTTAGCTGCTAGAGAAACATCTTTCTTTTCCACTTCTTTTGTTTGTGCTATTTCACATTTTAAATCTCCATTTTTTAAATCTTTTCTTAACATATAAAAAGCTGTCCCTATAGTAACCACTGCCATTACAATATAAAGTATTATACCTTCGCTCATAACTTCAGTTACCTCTATACCAGCTGCTCCTGATGTTATAGAAGGTGCACCTTGTATTATAAAGTCAGTAGATAGTGCTATACCATGACCAAATAGATTTATAGCCATTGCAAGTCCTATCGCAGGAAGACCAGCTTTTATAGCTATTGGTAAAAATATAGCTCCTACAAGTGCAGTTGCTGGTGATGGCCAGAAAAACCAAGACATTATAAACATAAATATACCTGATATGAAAAATGCACTCGTAGAGTTTTTAACTACTTTAGAGATTGGACCTACCATAAAATCGATGGCTTTATTCTCTTCTAATGCCTTTGATAGTGCGACCATAATACCTATAATTATAATTACTGGACCTAATTCATTTAATGCTACACTTAACGCTGAGAATATCGCTCCTAGTGCCCCTATTAGGTCTCTAGTATAATAAAGGCCTAACGCAAATATACCTAATATACACGGTATTACACTTTCTTTTTTCATAATCATAGTTATTAATACAACTACCATGAATAAAATGTAGATGTAATGTGCTCCTGTTAGTACCAATTTTATTCCCCCTTAAATTTATGATATTAATAATTATATGTACTTTAATTAAACTTGTTCCTAACTTAAATTTTATATAAATCTAGTAAATATATTGGCTTTTACAGTATATCTTGTAGCTACTTGCTAATAAAAATTACTCATTTTAGGCAAAATAAATTATAATTTATCGTATTTTTAAATAATAATAGAGAAATATTTGATATAATCTTTATATATTTTTATAGGAGGTTTTTTATGAATAGTGAATTCAATACAGATTATAAAAAAGACATCCTTAGACTAGCATTATTTATAGGAGAACTCATGCTATCTAATGGTGCAGAAACTTACCGTGTAGAAGATAGTATACTTAGAATTTGTAAATCAAGAGGTTTTAATCACATAAATGTCTTTACATCGCCTACTGTAATAATAATATCTGATGATAGATTCGATGGATTAACTTTTATGAAAACAATTAAATCTAGATCTATAGATTTAAATAAAATCTCATTGCTTAATAATTTTTCTAGAGAGTTTGTTAGTAATACAGACCTAACAGTAAATGATGCTATGGCCAAGTTAAAGGATATAATTCAATCTAGCAGCTACTCTTCAAAACTAATATATTTTTGCACAGGAATTGGTTCTGCATTTTTTGCAGGACTTTTAGGCGGGAATAATTTAGCAACGTTCCTATGTACTTTTATAACTTCAATATTTGCAGTAATACTTTACAATAAAATTATGAAACTAAGTTCAATACCTGCTTTCTCAAGTCTATTAGCATCTACATTCATAGCTATAGTCGGAGTTTTACTTAGCCACATTGGAATTCTTGATACTCCAAGAATGTTAATAGTTGGTTCTATTATGCCACTACTTCCAGGGGTATCATTTATAAAAGGTATTAGAGATTTAATTTCTGGAGACTTAATTTCTGGTGTTGCTCGTGCATTTGATGCAGGTATGACAGCTATAGCAATTGCTTGTGGAGTTGGTTTAATATTAGATTTATGGGTTAGATTAGGAGGTGTATTCTAATGACAGATATGCCAGTTTACATGCATTTTTTATACTCAACCATTGCTACTATTGGATTCTCAGTATTTTTCAACGTACCTAAATCCGCCCTTATACCAGCAGGTCTAACTGGTGGTATTGGTTGGAGTATTTATTATTGCTTAATCAATGCTACAAATAACGATATATTAGCAAACTTTTTAGCTGCTGCTTTAGTTGCCTTGATAAGTGAAATTCTAGCTAGAAAATTAAAATATCCTGCAATATTATTTGTAATACCTGGTATTATACCTTTAGTTCCAGGGCTTGGAATGTACAATACAATGCTTTATTTAGTTCAATCAAATTATGAACTTGCTGTAGCTAAAGGAGCGAATGTATTATTTGTGGGTGGAGCAATATCCCTTGGAGTTTTAGTTGTTACATCATTATCTAGAACTTTAAACATAGTTTCATTAGCTAAAATTCATAAAAACAAGTAAACTTAGTTAAAATATCAATATAATAATCTTAAAATACAAATGGAGTATATTAATATATAATTTATTAGATAATTGCAATGTATATATGTTTTATCTATATTGCTTCATCTAAATACTTATATATATTTATATACTCCATGTTTATATTTTCCAAATATCTTGTTATTTTTATTTTATAAATTTATTTCACTCCCGCTACTTGCAATTATTCTTATAACTATAGGTATATATTCTTTACTCTCTCTAAACTTCTTGTCATTTTTCTTTAATATTAAAAATGATAGAGTAGTAAATATTAGTCCTGCTCCACCACTTATAATCTCTACATTATTTGTGATATTTATTGCTTTTAAGCCATAGAAAGTACCTACAGTTCCTAAAAGTAATGCTAATAAAGGTATTGTGTAAGCTATAAATGCTGCTTTTAATACATTTACAGTTTCCATATTAACTTCTACTCTATCCCCTACTTTAGCACCTATAGTGTTATCAGCCTCAACTATTATATATTTTTCTTCAGATGTAGTTGCACACTTACCACAAGATGCACATGCAAAGTGACGCTTTAACTTTAGTTTTGCAGTTACACTATCCACTATTTCAACAATATACCCCTGTTGATTCATTTTCAAATCCCCCTATTTTATAAATTTATCTATAGTTTTCATAAGCTCTTCTATCGATTCTTCGCTATTGTCTTCTTTTATACTATTTACCACACATCCCTTTATATGGTTTTCTAGTATTATAGATCCAACTTTATTTATAGCCGATCTTATTGCTGATATTTGAGTTAATATATCTATACAATATCTTTCTTCATCTACCATTTTTTGTATACCTTTAACTTGTCCTTCTATTCTATTTAATCTTTTTATAAGCATATCCTTATCTTGCATTTTACACCTCTTATATTATTTATGATTAACTATATTTATAATAATCTTACATATACATTGAAATTTTATTCTTTATTACCATTTATTATACCTTATTTTGTTAGCTCTTACAATTTTGCTTAAGTCCGTTTTATTTTAACCGTAAATAAAGCCTATTATAATCTATTAAGATATCATTTTAAACCTTATGTTTTTGAACAAAAGATGAATTCGTAGCATGAGTAAGAATATATCGTTAATGAGTGAAGTATTTAGCCAATATGTCAATCAATCTAAGTAAATTTTTTATTTTATTCTAAGTTTTATGTTATAACTTCTTTATTTTGAGTTAATGATATTTATATATGAAAATTTAAGGAGGAGTAATATGGATTTACAAAGTAAAAATAATGCTAGAGAAGCTTTAAATAATCTTAAGATGGAAATATCTTCTGAATTAGGATATTACTATAATATGAGAACTGACAAAATAGAAGGTTTAGCTCCACAGGGTACTTTAGATGGAATGGCTGAAAATATAAAAGCAGGTGTTGAAGTCGGTGGAATGACTAGTAGAAAACTTGTTGAAATGGGTGAAAAAGCTTTAGTAGATAAATATAATAATACTATTGAATAAACTATCTCATTTTTCTAAAAATCTATAAAAATAAATATAAATATTATAACTGTAATCCAATTGTTACCATATATCCTCATATTATATATATTATTAATATAATATGATACAGGGAGGATATTTATGGATTTATATGGGTATGAAACTGGATTTGATATGTTTTCTATAATGTTTTTTATAGTATTTGCATTGATTGTAGGTACAATTATAATAAACGCAATAAAAGGTATTTCAGAATGGTCTAATAATAACAAACAACCAATATTAGATATTAACTGCAAAGTTGTTTCAAAAAGAATTAGTGTTTCACATACTAACTCACATACAGATTCTAGTGGTGTTCATCATGGTAGTTCTAGTCACACTTCATATTATGTTACTTTTGAATTTGAAAGTAAAGATCGAACGGAGTTTCGTGTTAATGGAAAAGAATATGGTATGATTGCAGAAGGTGACTATGGTAAACTTAAGTTTCAAGGAACTAGATTTCTTGAATTTAATAGAATTTAGTAAAAAAGTACCTCAATCTGAGGTACTTTTTATATATTACTCTTTATCTTCTAGCTCTACTCTTATACTTAATTCTTTAAGTTGTTCTTCATCTGCTACTGCTGGAGCATTTGTCATTGGACAAACTGCACTTTGATTTTTAGGGAATGCTATAACATCTTTTATGTTATTAGTTCCAGCAAGTATCATTATTAATCTATCCATACCAAATGCTATTCCTGCATGAGGAGGAGTTCCATATTTAAATGCATCTAATAAGAATCCGAATTTTTCGTAAGCTTCTTCTTCAGAAAGTCCTAATGCACTAAACATTCTCTTTTGAACGTCAGAATTGAATATTCTAACACTTCCTCCACCTACTTCGTATCCATTTATAACTATATCGTAAGCCTTAGCTCTTAAAGATGCCTTATCTCCGCTCTCTAATTTATCTAAGTCTTCATCTACTGGAGATGTGAATGGGTGGTGCTTAGCTATAAATCTTCCTGTTTCTTCATCTTCTTCAAATAATGGGAATTCAGTTACCCATAACATTTTGTAAACACTGTTATCTAATAAGTCAAGTCTTCTTGCAACTTCAAGTCTAACTTGTCCTAATGCATCAAATACTACTGAATCCTTGTCAGCAACAAATAATAATAAGTCGCCTTCTTTAGCATTCATTTTATCAAGTATTGCAGTCATTTCTTCTTCAGTGAAGAATTTAGCTATTGGTGAAGTAACTTCTCTGTTTGCTCCAACTTTCATCCAAGCAAGACCTTTAGCTTTGTAAGTCTTTGCGTGGTCTTCTAATTTACCTATTTGCTTTTTAGTAAATTCTTCTGCTTTACCTTCTACATTTATACCTCTAACGCTCATACCTTTTTTAGTAGCATTTGCAAATACTCCAAATCCACAGTTAGCAACTATATCAGATATGTTAATTAATTCGTATCCAAATCTAGTGTCAGGCTTATCTGAACCGTATCTTTCCATAGCTTCAGCATAAGGCATAACTGGAAGTGGTAATGTAACTTCTACATTTAATACTTCCTTAAATATTCTTTGTATCATTTTTTCCATTATAGCTCTTACGTCTTCTTCTTCAACAAATGACATTTCGCAGTCTATTTGAGTAAACTCTGGTTGACGGTCAGCTCTTAAGTCTTCATCTCTGAAACACTTAACTATTTGGAAGTATCTATCCATACCACTTACCATTAATAATTGTTTGAATAATTGTGGTGATTGTGGTAATGCATAGAACTTACCCTCATTAACTCTACTTGGTACTAAGTAATCTCTAGCACCTTCTGGAGTTGGTTTTATTAAGAATGGAGTTTCTATTTCACAGAAATTATTTTCAGTTAAGTAATTTCTAACTATACCAGCAACCCTACTTCTTAACATTAAATTCTTTTGCATAGATGGTTTTCTTAAATCTAAGTATCTATATTTTAATCTTAACTCTTCTGAAACGTTATCGTCATCTTTTATATATATTGGTGGTGTTTCTGATTTATTTAATACTTTTAATTCAGTAGCAAATACTTCGATATCTCCAGTTGGCATGTTAGGGTTTTTAGATGATCTTTCTGCAACTTTCCCCTTAACTGCAACAACGTATTCTGAACCTAATTTTTCAGCCTTAGCAAAAGCTTCTGCATTTACATCAGTATCGAATATTATTTGACATAATCCACTTCTATCTCTTAGGTCAACGAATACTAATCCCCCTAAGTTTCTTTTCTTTTGTACCCATCCCATAAGTACAACTTCTTCATTTATATTGCTTTCTCTTAAGTCCCCACAGTAATGAGTTCTCTTTAAGCCATTTAGAGTTTCCATTGCTTATCCTCCAAGTATTTATTTTAACTATAAATAGTTATTTTTATATTAAGTATAATTATATGTATAAAGCTTTTAAAGCTTCTCTATAAACATATTAATAATATTATCACTAATATATTTAACTTGTCTAGCAAACAGAATATGACTTAAGTTTATATATTTAAATTAAATCATATTCTGAATTTATCAAATTAAACTATATTTGTATTAATTACATTCTAGACTTTAACTCTTGAACTATTTCACTTAATTTTATAGTTGTTTGTTCTGATGTTGACATATTTTTTAATGTAGCAGTGTCATTAGCTAATTCATCATCACCTATAACTATAGTGAATTTAGCATTTATTTTATCAGAATACTTAAATTGAGCCTTTACACTTCTATCTAAGTGGTCATTTTCTGCACTTATGTGATTTGTTCTTAAATCCTTAAGTAATTTAAAGCTCTTAGTTTTCGCTTCATCACCTATTGTTACTATAAATATATCAGTAGCATAAGGATTTTCTATTTCTATATTATTATTTTCCATAGTTAATAATAATCTTTCTGCACCTAATCCAAATCCTATACCACTAACTCCTTTAGGTCCTCCTAATTGTTCAACAAGTCCGTCGTATCTTCCACCACCACAAACTGTACTTTGAGATCCTATATCATTTGATATTATTTCAAATGCAGTTTTCTTGTAGTAGTCAAGACCTCTAACTATTGTTTTATCAACTACAAAGTTTATATCCATTTCTTTTAAATATGTTTGTAATTTTTCAAAGTGATCTTTACAATCATCACATATATGATCAACCATAAAAGGTATATCATTTAAGTTTTCCTTACAAGTAGGATTTTTACAGTCTATAACTCTCATTGGATTTTTATCTTTTCTTTCTAAACATGTTTCACATAACACATCTGATTTTTTATCAAGATATTCTTTTAATCTAGCATTATACTCTGCTCTACAAGTAGGACATCCAACAGAGTTTATACTTACTGCTAAATCTTTAAGTCCAACTTCAGTAAAGAATTGTACAGCTAAAGCTATAACTTCTGCATCTAATGATGGCTTGTCACTTCCTAATGCTTCTATTCCAAATTGATGGAATTGTCTTTGTCTTCCTGCTTGAGGTCTTTCATATCTAAAGCAAGGCGTTATGTAGAATAATTTTGTAGGTTGAGTATCAGCATATAATTTATTTTCTATAAATGCTCTAACTACACCTGCTGTTCCTTCTGGCTTTAAAGTTATATCTCTTCCACCTTTATCTGTAAATGAGTACATTTCTTTTTGTACTATATCTGTAGTATCCCCTACACTTCTTTTAAATAATTCTGTATGTTCAAATACTGGTGTTCTCATCTCTTCATAACCAAATAATGAACATATTTCTCTAAATTTATTTTCAACATAATTCCATTTATATGCATCTTTTGGAGTTATGTCCTTTGTTCCTCTTGGAGCTTTAGTTAACATTTTGATATATTTCCTTTCTCTTTCTTTCTATCATTTCATCAACTCTATCTATATATTGCTCAACGTTCTTTACGTTTTCAACTCTTTCAATTCTATCTTCATCAACATATACAAATTTAGATATAGATCCTGCACCTAATGCATAGTTACTTTGCTTTTCTTCCATGATTTGAATATTATATATACATTCATATCCTTCTTTTGCATATCCTATATTTTCTAAGTTTCCTAGCATATGTTTTTGACGATACATATAATATGGGTTAAGTCCCATTTCCTTTGCATATTCCATAGATAAATCTATCATTTTTATCATTTCTTCGTATCTTGTAAGTTCGTAATTTTCTATATCTTCTTTTAATTTAGATGCTCTTTTAACTGCTAAGGTATGTACAGTTAAACTTTCAGGATTAAGCTTTTTAATTTCTTCTAATGTATTTCTAACCATTTCTAAGTCTTCATCTACAAGGCCTAGTATAAGGTCCATATTTATATTATCAAATCCTATTTCTCTAGCCATATTGAAACAATCAACTATATCACTAACACTATGAGCACGTCCTATTTTTTCTAAAGTTTCATCATTCATAGTTTGAGGATTTATACTTATTCTACTTACATTATGCTTTTTAAGAACTTCCAACTTACCTCTAGTTATAGAATCTGGTCTTCCTGCCTCTACAGTAAATTCCTTTATCTTACTTAAATCTAGCTCTTTATATAAAGCAGTTATTAAAATATCTAACTCTTCTTTTTCTAAGGCTGTTGGAGTTCCTCCACCAATGTATAGAGTTTCAATTTCTTTATTTGTATCTTTTAGTATTTTTGCCATTCCCTTAACTTCTTCTATAAGCTTTTGTACATATTCCATTCTTAAGTGTCCAAATTGCTTTAATGGGTTAGCTGGGAATGAACAGTAATAACATCTTGTAGGACAAAATGGTATTCCAATATATAAAGATATTTTATTTTCATCAATTGGATAAATAAAAGGTCTTTCTCGTTTTGCAATCTCTAAAGCTAAATCTATTTTTTCATCCATTATAAGATAATTTTCTTTTAGATTTTGACTTATATATTCATCACTCATACCTTTGTCTAGTAAGTTATGAACTATCTTAACAGGTCTTATTCCCGTAAGTATGCCCCATGGTACATAAGTATTAAACTTCTTTTTTAATACGTTAAACATACTTCTTTTTATCATTTCTTTAGTACGCTTTTTTAGTTCTTGTTCACTTAAACCATCAATTTTTATATTTTCAGATGACTCAAATCTAAGTTCATAATTTTCATAGTACTTACTTGTTGATATTAAAGTATTGTTGTACTCTAAAAGAGTATTTTCTAATACCATACCAAAACTTTTATTTTCTACAAATTGAAAATCCGAAGTAAATAATTTTATAAGTTCTGCAACTTCATACTTAAAATCATGATTTTTTAATATTACGTTTAACATTTTAATGTCTCCTTTTACATATAAGGATTACTCATCTTTTCTATACCAAGTGTTGAACTTGGCCCATGACCAGGATGTATTTTTACTTTGTTTTCAAATTTAGCTAATTTCTTTAAAGATTTCTCAATTTGCTTATAGTCTCCACTATAAAAATCCGTTCTTCCTATACTTCCTGCAAACAGAGTATCTCCTGTAAACATATCGTCATTAACTCTTATACACATACTTCCTTTTGTATGTCCTGGCGTATGAATAAAACTTAATTTTAAATTTCCAAGTTCTAATTTATCTTTGTCATTAACATATACATCAGCATTTAATTCTTGTGGGCCACAATGCATAGAATAACTTAGGTTTTTTCTATTATCATTTAATAATTCTTTTTCATCACTATGTGCTACTATGGTAGCATTAGTTTTAGATTTTATATAATTAACTGCTCCTATATGGTCTCCATGTCCATGAGTCAGTAGTATATATTCTAACTCTAAAGAGTTTTTCTTTAGATAAGTAAGTATTTTGTCACTAGCTCCACCTGGGTCTACAACTGCACACTTTTTAGTTTCTTCATCTATTAATATATACATATTTTCTCCAAAGTATGGTTCAACTATCTTATCTATTATCATAATTGTACCTCCTTAAAAATCTCTATTTGATTCAAGTAATATAGTAACTGGCCCATCATTAGTTAAATCAACCATCATATGTGCACCAAACTGTCCTGTTTTAGTTACTATACCTTCTTTCCTTGCTTTTTCTATGAATTCCTCATATAATTTTGTTGCAACTTCTGGTCTTGCTGCACTAGAAAAGCTAGGTCTTCTACCTTTTCTACAATCACCATATAAAGTAAATTGAGATACTACTAAAAGTTCTCCACCAACATCTTTTAATGATAAATTCATCTTTTCATTTTCATCTTCAAATATTCTTAAGTTAAGTACCTTATCTATTATATAATCTACATCTTTAGATGTATCTTCATGAGTTACACCTAGTAAAACAAGTAACCCTTTATTTATCTCCCCAGTAACTTCTCCATCTACTGTAACTTTTGAAGAAGATACTCTCTGAACAACTGCTCTCATAATAACCTCCTAGTTAATTACCCTATAAATATTTTCAACACCAGGAATTGATTTTATTTTTTTCATCAGTGTATTTAACGCGTCTATATTATTAACTTCAACTAATAAGTTTACACTTACTACATTATCTTTTCCTTTTTTTGCACTTATACCATTTAAAGAAACTTTATCCATAGCGATTATGTGAGTTATATCATTTATTATTCCTCTTCTATCAACCGCTTTTATTTGTATTTCAGCTTCAAATTTACTAGCTTCAGAATTACTCCAAGCTACATCTACTAATCTATTTTTAAAGAAATCTCCATTAACATTTGCATTAGGACAATCTGCTCTATGTATAGCAACTCCTCTTCCTTTAGTTACATAACCTATAATCTCATCACCAGGAAGTGGATTACAACATTTAGCAAATCTTATAAGTATATTATCTAATCTTTTTACTACAATTCCTTGTGAATTATTTTTCTTTCTTTTTTGTTTATATTCCGCATCACTTATGCTGTGTTTTTCAATATCATTTATTTCTTCTTTTTGTTCTTTTTGAACTTTTTTAACTTCTTTTTCATATAAATCCCTTATTTTAGGAACTACATGCGCTGGCATTATTCCACCATATCCAATAGTAGCTATTAAATCTTCTACTGTTGGTTGGTTAAATTTCTTAGTCATTTGTTGCATGTATTTTTCTATATTGGAATCCTTTAATGGTATATGGTATTTTTTAAATTCTTTTTCAAGTATTTCCGTTCCTCTTTGAATATTTTCTTCTCTTCTTTCTTTTTTGAACCATTGTCTAATTCTACTTTTAGCATTAGGTGTCTTAACAATATTTATCCAGTCCCTACTTGGTCCATTAGAGTTTGAAGATGTTAATATTTCAACTATATTACCATTTTGAAGTTTATAATCTAGAGGTACTATTCTTCCATCTATCTTTGCACCAACACATTTATTCCCTACATTTGTATGCACTCTGTATGCAAAATCTATTGGCGTTGACTCTGCTGGAAGTTCTACAACATCCCCCTTAGGAGTAAATACATATACTTGACTACTGAATACATCTTCTTTAAGTGCATCCATAAACTCTTGTGGGTCTTTTAAGTCTTTTTCCCATTCCATCATTTGTCTTAACCACTGAAGTTTACCTTCTATATTGCTTTGCTTTTGACTTGTATTTCCTTCTTTATATTTCCAGTGTGCCGCTATTCCGTACTCAGCTATAGTGTGCATTTCTTTAGTTCTTATTTGTATCTCTAAAGGCTCACCATCTGGACCTATGACTGTGGTGTGTAAACTTTGATACATATTTGGCTTTGGCATAGCTATATAATCTTTAAATCTACCTGGCATAGGAGTCCATAGCGTATGTATCATACCAAGAACTGCATAGCAATCTTTTACAGTGTCAACAATTATTCTAACTGCCATTAAATCATATATATCTTGGAAGTTCTTATGTTTATCTTGCATTTTTTTATATATACTATAAAAATGCTTTGGTCTTCCATATACATTACACTTAATATTTACCTCTTCAAATGATTTGTTTAATATATTAAGTACATTTTCAATATAAGCTTCTCTTTGACTTCTTTTTTTAGCAACTCTCTCAACTAAATCATAATATCCTTCAGGATCTATATATCTTAAAGCTAAATCTTCAAGTTCCCATTTAATCATAGATATTCCTAATCTATTAGCTATTCCACCATATATCTCAAGTGTTTCTATGGCTTTAGATTTAGCTTTTTCTGGAGGCATATATTTTAAAGTTCTCATATTATGCAGTCTATCTGCTAATTTTATAAGTATAACTCTTATATCTTTTGCCATAGCAAGAAACATTTTTCTTAAGTTTTCCGCTTGTGTTTCCTCTTTTGACTGATATTTTATTTGTCCAAGCTTTGTTACTCCATCTACTAAATCAGCTATTTCTTTAGAAAATTCTCTTTCTATATCTTCATATGTATATTCAGTATCTTCCACTACGTCATGAAGTAAACCTGCAATTATAGTTTCTATATCTAATTCCATATCACATAGAATATTTGCTACTGCTACAGGATGTATAAAATAAGGTTCTCCTGATTTTCTAAATTGTCCATCATGTGCTTTTTTTCCAAAGTAATAAGCCTTTTCAACTAAACTAACATCTACATCATTTGCATATTTCTTTATTTTTTCTATAAGCTCTTGAATTTCCTTATCTTGCATAATACCACCTATCTCAAGTATAAATTTATATATTAAAATAGTTGGCTATATACCAACTATTTTTAAAGTACTAGTACTTTATTAAAGAATTTACTTCGTATTGAGATAATTTCTCTCTTCCTTTTAGGTCTTCTAATTCTATTAAGAATTGCATAGAAACCACTTCTCCACCTAATTGTTCTATTAGTTTTGCTGCAGCTTCCATAGTTCCTCCTGTAGCTAATAAATCATCTACTATAGCTACTCTTTGTCCTGGTTTTATTGCATCTTTGTGTATTTGTAATGTATCACTACCGTACTCTAATCCATAGCTATAGCTTATAGTTTCTGATGGAAGTTTTCCTGGCTTTCTAACCGGAACAAATCCAACACCTAATCCATAAGCAACTGGAGTTCCCATTAAGAATCCTCTAGCTTCTGGCCCTACTATTACATCTACATTTTTGTCTTTTAATTCATTTATAAATGCATCTATTGTGTACTTGAAAGTTTCTCCATCTTGCATTAATGTTGTTATGTCTTTAAAGTTTATTCCTTCTTTTGGGAAGTTTTCAATTTCTCTTATTGCTTTTTTTAAGTCCATGATGACCCTCCTAATAGCTTTTAATGTTCTATTTTTATGATTATTAGATATTAAATTTTAATTTTTATCTATTTTATTAACTTTAATTGTTCAATTTATAATTAGTTATATTTCCTATTTATAAATAATGTTACTTTTTATAATATTTAATTTACATGTATGTAAAAAATAATATACGAATATTTTTTACTATTTTTTAAATAATCGTTAATAATAATATTATTATATCTTCTTAATCATTTTTTATCAATATTTGGTGAAAATATAACTTTTACCAAGCATCGTTTTTTTCCGAACCTTCATTATAGTTTATTATTAATTAGTTGTCTATAGCTATTACTTTATATTTCTTTAGGTTATCCATTTATTTCATTTACTATTAATTTTTTGATAATTTATATTTATATTTTACTATCTAATACCATTAACTACAATTTGTATGCTCTTATTTCCATTCCATTCATTTATAGATGGATAGAATGTAAAATCCATAGGTATATTATTGTTGGATTTATTATATAAGTTATCTAATTCTTCATTACCATACTTTTCTATAATCTTACTCTCAAAATTTTCTAAGTCATTAAATATCATAGCATCTATAGTAATATTATTATTTGTTAAAAGCTTTAACTTTAAAACATTCTTGTCTTTTCCAAGTAACATAGCCTTCGTAATTTTTGCATCTCTAACACCAAATACCGGTTTAGAATTACCTTTACCAAATGGCTCTAATACATTTAATTCTTCAATAAGATGTAAATTTAAATATTCTAGAGGAAGAGATGAATCTATCATTATCTTTCTAGTCAAATCTTCATCTGTTAATTCACATTTATTATTTAAAGCTATTCTTAATTCATCAACCTTATCTTCTTGTAATGACAATCCAGCTGCCATAGGGTGTCCACCAAACTTATCAAGTAATTCTTTACAAGCTAATAATCCTTCAAACATATTATATTCTTCTATAGATCTTGCTGATCCCTTTACACCTTCTTCTGACTTTGTAAGTATTATAGTTGGCTTATTGTACTGTTCTTTTACTCTACCTGCAACTATACCCGCAAGACTTTCATGTATATCAGGTATATATACAACTAATATCTTATCATTATTAATATCTGTACTATCAATTATGTTAATAGCTCTATCTACGCCTTCTTTTGTCATATTCTTTCTTGCATCATTTAAATCTACTATTTCTTGTGCTAGATTCTTAGCCTCTTCATCATCTTCCATTAATAATAATTCTAAACCTTTTTTAGCAGAATCAAGTCTTCCAGATGCATTTAAACATGGACCTATTACAAATCCTAAGTGATATGCTGTAATTTCTTTATCTTCTAAGCCGCATGCTTTTTTAAGTGCATTTATACCAATATTTTTGCTGTTATTTAGCATTTCTAATCCATTTTTTACAAATATTCTATTTTCATCTATTAAGTCAACTACATCACAAACTGTTGCTATAGCTACAAATTCAATTAATTTATAACACTCTTCCTTATCCATTCCTATCTCTTCATATAATGCTTCCATTAATTTAAAAGCAACACCTGCACCACATATACTTTTAAATTTATATTCACACTCTATTTGTTTTGGATTTATTATTGCATCCGCCTGCGAAGATAAAAATGTTCTTACTCCATCTTCTTCTATAAATGGAACATCGTGATGATCCGTAACTATTACTGTTAATCCTAAATCTTTAGCATATTGTATTTGATCTATAGCTGAAATTCCATTATCGCAAGTTATTATAGTATCTACGCCCTCATCATAAGCTACCTTTACTATATTTTCATTTATACCGTATCCATCTTTGATTCTATCAGGTATTTCATAATCTACATTTGCACCACACTTTTTAAGTGCCGTATATAGTATAAAAACACTGATTATTCCATCTACATCATAGTCACCTATAATCCTAATTTTTTTATTTTCTTGTATTTTTCTTTTTATAATATCTACTGCAATAACTACATCTTTCATAGTTTTAGGTGAATGTAAATATTTATATACAGGATTTATATAACTATTTATTATATTCTCATCAATTATATCTCTATTTACCATCAATTTACAAAGTAACTGACTTATTTTATATTTTTCTGACATAGCTTTTAAGTCGACTTTTCTATTTCTAAGTAACCATTTTTCATTACTCATTTTTCTCCTCCATTTTCCACTGCATGTCATATACTATCTTATTAAGCTTTAATATATATTTTTATAATTATAAATTTACTTATTATTTTCTATATTGGCTTCTAAAAATTTTAATAATTAATAATATTCCTATTATAAATGATATAGAGAAACCTGTAA
>NZ_CATXCO010000030.1:0-16354 GCF_958366745.1 uncultured Romboutsia sp. | reverse complement strand
GCTTCTATATAAAAAATAATTTAAATTCTATAAAAGGTATTTTATTGTTATTAGTAATATATAATAAATTAAAGTAATTAACTTTAATTAAAGAGGTGAGTATTGATTGCTAAATAAAATAAATAATTTAATATTAAAAAAACCAGTGCTATTTGGTGGATTACTTTTTCTTTTATTATCATTTTTATTTAATATAATAGAAATTTTAATTTTTAAATCTGCTCATATAAATGATATAATCCATATATTTCCTACTATATTAGTGTATGAGCCTATAATAAATATTTTGGGAGGATTTAAACTAAACCAAATCTATTATATTCCACTTGCATGTATAATAGATTTTCTAATAGGATTATTCTTAAGCTTTATTTTAAGTAAGTTTAAATATACAAAAAATCATTTATTAATAAGTCTTATAATTACTTTTTTAATTTATTGGTTTTTCGTAACCTTTCAGTGGTTACCTATAATATAAAAGATTATATATTATGATTAGTACATTAAATTAAAGAATAATATAAAAACAAGGAGCTATCTCAAAGTTTTATCTTTTAAATAGCTCCTTATTTTTATATTTTTACTAATTTACTTTTATTAAAATTATATATAAAATCTATAGTTCTTCCACTTATATTCACTGCTATAAGAGACCAAAATATATCATATACTGATAAATATGTTAGTGATAACATTAATACGGCTACATCACCTATCATATAAACATTACCTATATTTAAGGATGTAATTTTAGAAATTACCATAGCTAGAGCATCATCTCCACCTGCTGCAGCTCCGTTTCTAACAATTATTCCTACTCCAACTCCTACAAATAATCCTGAAAGTATGGTAACTATGAACTTACTATTTAACACGGGTATTAATGGTCCTATAGATTCAAAGACTTCATAAAATGTTGAAAAACTAAAAGTCGCTATTATTGAATATATTAAGAATTGTTTTCCAAAAAATTTATATGCCATTATAAGCAAGGCTGTGTCTATTATTAGATTTGCTACTGAAAGTTCTATATTGAATAAGTTTTTTAAGAGTAATAAAAGTCCTAATACTCCACCCTCTGTTATATTATTTTGATAATTTAAGTTATAAATTCCAAATGATAATATTAATGATCCTAGTAATATTAGTATTATGTGTTTTGCGTGCGTCCGCTTCTCCACAAATATCCCATCCTTTTCTTTTTGATTTACTAATATTATATACACTTGAATTTAATTTGTATAGTGCATTTTCATAAACTAAATATTATAAAATATTTTTATTTTTTTTTCAATCTATTTCTGTGTATTTTTATGTATTTTTATTTTTATATCTTTAAACCCAGTATTTCCAATAGTTTCACTTGTATACAATTTTTATAAAGTTTAGATTAAAATTTTTTAAGTTTAGTATATATAATTCTTTGTTTATATAAATTTTTGTTTTATTTAGTTTTACTAAACTAAGGACAAGTTAAATACTATCACTTTTTAATATATTTTAATAAATAAAGGAGCTAATCTTTATTTTAAGATAGCTCCCTTATTTTAATATCTATTGTAAGAACATTTTTAAATCATCTTCAACATTAGTTATTCCACCTATTCCAAAGTTTTCAACTAAAACTTTAGCTACATTTGGAGATAAGAATGCTGGTAATGTTGGTCCTAAGTGTATGTTTTTAACACCTAAGTATAATAGTGATAATAACACTATTACAGCTTTTTGCTCGTACCAAGCTATGTTAAATGCTATTGGTAATTCATTTATATCTTCAAGTTCAAATACTTCTTTTAATTTAAGTGCTATAAGTGCTAATGAGTATGAGTCATTACATTGACCTGCATCTAATACTCTTGGTATTCCATTTATATCACCTAATTCTAATTTATTGTACTTGTATTTAGCACATCCTGCAGTAAGTATTACAGTATCTTTTGGTAGGGCTTTCGCAAAATCAGTATAGTAGTTTCTTGATTTAGCTCTTCCGTCACATCCTCCCATTACGAAGAATTTCTTTATTGCTCCAGTTTTTACAGCATCTACTACTTGATCTGCAAGTGCAAATACTTGATTGTGTGCAAATCCACCTACTATTTCTCCAGTTTCTATTTCAGTTGGAGGAGCACATTTTTTAGCTTGTTCTATTATTTCTGAAAAGTCTTTGTTATCTTCACTTACACCTTTTATATGTTTAACACCTGCAAATCCAGCTGCTCCTGTAGTATATATTCTATCTTTGTAGCTGTCCTTTGGTGGCACTATACAGTTTGTAGTCATTAATATTGGACCATTAAAGCTTTCAAATTCTTCTTTTTGTTTCCACCAAGCATTTCCGTAGTTACCTGCAAAGTGAGAATACTTTTTAAATGCTGGGTAGTAATGAGCTGGTAACATTTCTGAGTGAGTATATACGTCAACTCCTGTTCCTTCTGTTTGTTTTAATAATAATTCTAAGTCTTTTAAATCATGTCCTGATACAAGTATACCTGGGTTATTTCTAACACCTATGTTTACTTTTGTTATTTCTGGATGTCCATAAGTTCCTGTATTTGCACTATCAAGTAGAGCCATACCATCTACCCCAACTTTACCAGTTTCTAAAGTTAATGCTATTAATTCATCTATACTTAAATTATCATCTAAAGTTTTTGCTAAAGTAGCTTGCATAAATGCATTTATATCTTCACTATCATATCCTAATGCATTAGCATGCTTCATATATGCAGACATACCTTTTAATCCATATATTATTAATTCTCTTAAACTTCTTATATCTTCATCTTTAGTTGCAAGTACTCCAACTTTAGTAGATTTTTCATCTAATATTTTATCTATATTTGATTCTTCTTTTCCACTTCCAAGTATAGCATCTTTTATTTTGCTTAATACGTTTACTTTAACATCCATTTCTTCATTTGATACTGCATTCCATAATGCTGCTTCTGATAAGTTTTCTTTGTTAGCTAATTTAGCTAATAAATCTTCTTTAGTTGCTAAAGTTTCTTTAACTCTTTGATAAAATACTTCATCATCAAAGTTTGCATTTGTTATTGTAGTAAATAAGTTTATAGTTATTAAGTGGTTAACATCTTTACTTACTTCTTTTCCTTCTTCTCTAAGTCTTGTTGTTACTTCTGATAATCCTTTTGTTGTATATATTAATAAATCTTGCATTCTTGCTAGATCTGGTGATTTTCCACATACTCCAAATTTTGTACATCCTGTACATCCTGCTGTTTCTTGACATTGAAAACAAAACATTTTATTTTCCATATTTTTTCCTCCAATATTTTTAATGTTTATTTCATACACACATTATATATAGAAAGATAAAATAAATCTGTAACGTATGTTACACTTTTAAAAATATTTAATTTTCTATTAAATATTTTTAAAATTAGGCTCTGTTAGCCATCTTCGTGATAAATATTACATAAAAACAACCACACATTAGACTTTTCAATACATTGAATTCTAAGATGTGGTTACTTTTATAGCTTACTATAAATTGTTCGTAATATATTAATATTGTTCATCTATGTTTAAATATCATAATAGAGTAATATCTTTTGGTATATTGCTCTATTACTTTAAATAGTTAACATCGCTTATATCAGATTAAGCCTTTTTTCTTTAAAAACTTTGAAACTTTTTGGACATCATCACCTGCAAATAAAGTTAGTAAAAAATCTGCAATAGCTACAAATATACCTATAAGAATATCCATTAAAAATCACCTCCTTTAATCTGACATATTAAAATTATAATGCAAATTTATATAAATTTAATCTTAAATTTTAAAAAGTATCTGCTAAATTAAATATTTTCGTGAACACACTAAGTGACTATAACATTTAATTCGCATTATATAACAATTGCGAACTTGGATATATAATTAATCACGAAGTTAGCTAACAGAGCCTAAAATTAAAATATAAAATATGTTATAAACTATAATAACTATTTTAGTTGGTAAATTATTCAATAAAGTTTATAATATAATAATAAGGTTTACAATTATTATATAATGTGAATTAGAAATAAAATAATTGATAGTTTTATAAAGGTGTTATAAATACAGTTATGGCATCTTTTTTTGTGCTTTTTTTCGATATAATCATTAAATGAGTTGCAAATAAAAAAATAATAAAAATTATTTTTCTATTTGTGTCAGATTTTATTAATTAAAATTGAATTAAATAATGTAAAAGCTTTTACAAAATGTTAGGAGGAAGATAAATTGCAAGATAAACTATTGATTAAATATATAAAGAAAAAAAATCCTAAGGGAATGGATATGCTGATAGATAATTATGGTGGAATCATAGCATCCGTAGTAAGAAAACATCTAGGGACTTTAATAAATTACGAAGAAGAATGTATAAATGATGTTTTACTATCTATTTGGGAAAGTATTAATGGATATGATAAGGATAAAAACACCTTTAAAAATTGGATATGTGCCATTGCTAAATATAAATCAATTAATTACAGAAAAAAGTATTTAGCTAAATATGAACAAACAGAAATAAACAATGAAATTTACTATATAGATAAAAACTTAGTAAAA
This sequence comes from uncultured Romboutsia sp., assembly GCF_958366745.1. Taxonomy (NCBI): domain Bacteria; kingdom Bacillati; phylum Bacillota; class Clostridia; order Peptostreptococcales; family Peptostreptococcaceae; genus Romboutsia; species uncultured Romboutsia sp. The sequence continues at coordinate 11,781 of NZ_CATXCO010000030.1, read as the reverse complement.
TTAGAGATAAATGAAGATGTAGAAGATATTTTACGTTGTCTAAATAATAAAGATAAAGAATTATTTATTAAATATTATATTGAGGGTTATGAACTTGAGGAGATAGCCAAAACAAATAAAACAAATGTTACAAACTTATATAGTAGGCTATCCAGGGGTAGAAAGAAAATAAAAAAAACTTTAAATTATAAGGAGATATAAATTATGAAAGATAATTTTAAACTATTAAATAATGTTGATATGGATTTAGATAAATACGAGGATTTAAATATTGATAAAGATAAATTAAAGAAAAAAATGAGAACACAAATTAAAACTAAAAATAAATTCAAAAAAAATATATCAGTGGCTGCTAGTATTTGTATAGTTGGAATTGGATTAAGTAGTGTAGGAGTTTTAAATAAATCACTGGCTTACAATGTACCTATATTAGGAAGTATGTTACAAATGATACAAAACTCTCTAAATAATAATAATGATAATTTATTAGATAGCTATACAGAAGTAAATAAATCATTTTCTAAAGATGGACTTACTGTAAATATTGATAAAGTAGTATATAGTAATAATCAAATATTTATGGAACTAGAACTAAAAACAGATGTCCCATTTGAAGAAAGCAAATATGCAAAAACTATTGTTCATGACCCTAGAGAACAATTTGCTGATAGTTTAGAGTTAGTAGGACGAGATTGGAAATTTTCTATAAATAATAAAAAAATGCAAAATTATAGTTTTGCTTCTCCTAGATTTCACTACATAGATGAATACACTTTGAAGGGTAATATGCTAATAGATTTTAAGTCACCTATAGATGAAAGTAATGAGTATGATATATTTAAAATGGAATTTAACTTAGAAGCAGTAGATTACGATAGAGAGACAAATGAATATAATCATATTGAAGATATTAATGGCCCTTGGTCACTAGAATTCCCTGTTAAATCTAATATTAGTAAAACAAAAACAATAAGACCTAAAGTAACACAAGATGATATTACAGTTAAAAAAGTTGTACTAACTCAAACTTCACTTAATCTAAATTTATCATCTAAGGAAAATATAGGATTATATGCTGAAGTAAAAGATGACCGAGGGAATATACTGAGTGGTGCAGGATTAGGCATATCAACTGGTGATACTTATGATGGTGATTATTATTTAAATAATATAGGTCAAGATATGAAGTATATAACAGTTTTGGCATATAAAGAAAATTCAAATGGAAGTAGTGAACTTATAACTGAAATAAAGATAAATTTAAAATAAGTTACTTCACAATATTAATATGACGCAAATTAAGATATTTAGAAATAGCTAGATTTATTAATATAATATATCTAGTTATTTTTTTGGTTATTATTATATAATTTGGGATTTAATTTATAATTAATATTATATTTATAAAACTGCTAGATTAAGTATCGATATTGAAAACAAAACATTTTATTTTCCATATTTTTTCCTCCAATATTTTTAATGTTTATTTCATACACACATTATATATAGAAAGATAAAATAAATCTGTAACGTATGTTACACTTTTAAAAATATTTAATTTTCTATTAAATATTTTTAAAATTTATATTAAAACTAATATTTTATGATATATGTTTAATCTTATATTTTATAATATATAATAAATTTTTATTATGGAGTAATTATGTATTTATCGAAATTTACAGACTACAGCTTTAGAATACTTATATATTTAGGAAATCACCCAAATGAAATTTTTACTGTAGATGAACTTTCCTCTATTTTAGGTTTGTCTACTAATCATATAAAAAAATCATATATAAATTAGCTAAAAATAATTATATCTATTCTTCTAAAGGAAGAAATGAAGGGGTTAAGTTGATTATGAATCCTAAAGATATTAATTTAGAAGCTCTACTTGAAATTACTGAGGATAATTTAAATATTGTAGAATATTTTTCTTCTGATAGTATTTCATGTAATCTTAATGGTGAGTGTAAATTAAAACCAGTTTTAAATGATGCATTGAATTCCTTTAAACTTAAACTTAAACTTAAACTTAGTGAGTATACATTAGCTGATATAATTTAAAAATCCCCTGATTTCACAGGGGATTTTCTATTAGTCTATGTCTATTGCATCTACTGGACAACCGTCTCTAGCTTCTTTTGCACTTTCTTGTACATCTTCAGGTATTTCTGAGTCTATAGCTTTAGCTAATCCATCATCATCCATGCTAAATACTTCTGGACATATTGAAGGGCATGCCCCACATCCTATACAAGTATCTTTATCTACGTTTGCTTTCATAGTTATGTCTCCTCTCTATGTATTATATTAACAAGTTACTAGATTTACATTTTATCTAAATACTCTTGTCAAGTTTATTTTGTCCATATAATCAATTTGTATAATAACATATTTAGGAAATTTTTATTTTTTATAATATATAAACTGTAACTATCTTTACCATTTTGTAATTCTAAGTTGGAATTATATAAATTAAATAAACATAACTTATAATAAGAAATATTGCTAGAATTAATTTCAATTAACATATTTATGTGAATTAAAATTTAAGAGATATTGTTTAAGGCATAATTAAAATGAATTTTTCATTTTAATTGTTTTGGTATTATATATCTTATATAATTTAAGTGTAACTTGATAATTAAGTATTTACGGAGGGATATAAGGTTTATTAAAACAAGTAATCCAGCTTTTAAAGATTTTGGGGATATAATTTATGATGATATGGATTTTAGTTCAAGCCATAAAATAAATTTAAATAATAAGTCCATTGATAATCTTAAGTTAGTTACAAATGATTATACTTTTATTAAAGTTACAAAAGGCGTTGTGATGATATTAGTATCTTTTGATAGTAATAATATAAAATCTTTTATAATAAATCGAAGCTTACATATAAAAAAAGGAATATATTTTAATCTTATATCAATTTCAGATGAAGCTAGTGTTGAAGTATTAACAAATACTGAATTTAAGTCTATTAAGTTAGATAATCCTTTTAATTACTCTAATATATCATCATCATTAGATATTAGTGAGATATACACTAAATTTTATCAAGAAAAAGGTACAAATTATAATTTTTCAGGAGAAAAACATTCTTATTGGGAACTTACTTATGTTGATAAAGGTGAATTATTAACTACAATTGATGGAGTGTCTTATCATCTAAAGCAAGGTGATTTAATATTTTATGCTCCAATGCAATTTCATACTCAATCAACATTTGAAAAAATTAGTAGCTCTTATTTAACCATAAATTTTAAAATGAATTTTAATCATGCTGATTTACTTTGTAATAAAATTTTTTCTCTTAAAAGAGATTCTTATTTTATAGTAACAAAACTTATAGAAGAACTTTCTAATGACAATTTATACAGTAATGATTTATCTCTTTGCTATTTAAAACAACTTATTATACAAATGCTTAGACTTAATAATTCACACTTCCATTCTAAGCCTACTACTCATATGCAACAAACTTATGAAAATGAGTTATTGAATGATATACTTTTATACATTGATAATAATATTTACGAAAAAATTTCCGTAAGTACATTGTGTGAACATTTTTGTATAAGTACTTCTATGCTACATTCCTTATTTAGAAAAAATATGAACAATACCGCAAAAAATTATATAAATGAGCTTAAATTAAGTAAAAGTAAAGAACTTATAAGAAACTCTACCCATACACTTAGTGAAATATCTGAAATGCTTGGCTTTTCTTCTATTCATTATTTTTCAAAAAAATTTAAATCATATTTTAATATTTCACCTACTGAATACTCTAAATCTATTTATAATTAAAAATAAAGGGTATCCAAATTTTTATTTTAGATACCCTATTATCTTTAAGAAAAATAAATTTTTAAGCAACATATTTTTTAATAGTATATTTTCTATCTTATTTTTAAATTCTTTAATATTGTAAAGACAAACTGCGTAAATCTTAATATAAAGTATCTATTGCTGGATTAAAGGTTATAATTGCAATTATATGCTTTGTTCTCACTTTTACACATTTTTATCTTTTCAACAACAACATCATACATTACTTTCTTTGCTGGTACTAAATATTGTCTTGGATCTGAAGCATTAGGATTTTCATTAAAATATTCTTTTATTGCATTTGAAAATGGTATTTTAAGCTCAGTTGCTATATTAACTTTACATATACCTTTTTCTATGGCATTTTGTACTGCATCATAAGGAACTCCTGATGCACCATGAAGTACTAAGGGTATATCTACCATACTTCTTATTTTTTCAAGTCTATCAAAATCTAATTTGGGTTCACTTTTATAAAGTCCATGTGCTGTACCTATTGCAACTGCTAATGAATCTACTCCTGTAGCTTTTACAAATTCTACTGCTTCATTAGGATCTGTTAAGAAAGAGTCTTTTTCATCTACCTTTAAATCATCTTCCACTCCTCCTAATTTTCCAAGCTCTGCTTCAACCGTTGCTCCATACTTATGTGCATAATCAACTATGTCTTTAACTATTTCTACATTTTTTCTAAATTCATACTTTGATGCATCTATCATAACCGATTTACATCCAAGCTTTATTATTCTTTTTATATCTTCTATATTTTCGTGATGGTCTAAATGAAATGTAAGCGGTATATTGTTTATTTCGCTAGCTTTTTCTATTATAGCTAGTAAGTAATTTTCATCTGCATATTTTACAGTTGATGGTGTTGCTGCAAGTATTACTGGCGATTTTAAATCACGTGCAGCATCTAATACAACTTGAATTGTTTCTAAATTGTGTATATTAAAGGCAGGTACTGCGTAACCCTCCTCTTGTGCTTTTATTAGCATTTCTTTAGTTGATATTAAACTCATATTAAAGTTACCCCCTCAGTCTTTAAAATTCATTTAACTATTTTTAATAACTTATTTATATAAAATTAAAATTCCCAATATATTTATCTATTTTTAAGTTATATACTTATACTAACTCGTGTAATATTACCCCTTGAACTACTCTGTTTACTTCACCTGTTGGACACGGATTATCTGGTGTTATACCTAAATTTACTGACTTTAAGAATGATAACATTTGCCCAAATATTATTTGTTGAAGTGGCAATAATACTTTATTCTCAACATTGTAATTTATATTCTCAACATTAAATACATAGTCAGCTTTATTAAGTATATCCTCTTCTATGTTATCTCCAACTATTACTACCTTATCATTTTTCTTATGAGCTAACATTTCTTTAGCTAAATCTAAGTCATATTTTCTTGTATATTCATCATTAGATATATAAATTACACTAACAGTTTCATCATCTACTACAGACTTTGGACCATGTCTAAACCCAAGTGGAGTATCATAACTTGCATTAACTTTACCTGCTGTAAGTTCTAATACTTTAAGGGCACTTTCTCTTGCTATACCCTTAGAAGTTGATGAACCTAAGTATACTATTCTTTCAAAGTCTTCATTAGAAAGGCTTGTAACTTTTTCTATATTATTTTCTATAAAATCATTTACTGAATTACTTAATTTATCTACATCACTTGAGAAATTTTCTATATTATTTATATTAAATACTGCCATAGCATTTAAAACCATAGTCGTGAAACTACTAGTCATTGCAAATCCTAAGTCATTAGTTTGAGGTGGCATTAAAAGAAGTAAGCTTTTTTCATCATTTACTGTGTTTTTTGCTAATTTTCCATTTTCATTACAAGTTATTACTATTTGATATAAGTCATCTACTAATTGACTTGCAAGATTAACTGCATGAACACTTTCTGGAGAATTACCTGACCTTGCAAAAGATATTAAAAGTGTTGGCATACCTTTTATAAAATAACTTTTGGGGCTTGCTACTAAGTCTGTTGTAGCTATAGCTTCTACTCTTTTATTTAATAAACTTGTTAAATATGGTTCACAAACCTCGCCTGCAAAAGCTGATGTTCCTGCTCCTGTTAGTATTATTCTAAATTCCTTTTTAGATAAGAAAGAATCTATAAAAGATTTTATTTCTATTTTATTTTTTATTAAGTTTTTAACTGATTCTCTCCAAGTATCTGGTTGTTGTATTATTTCTTTAGCAGTATTTAAACCACTACAATCTTCTAATTTTGAAATTTCTACTCCTAATAACTTACTTATAACTTTTTCCATTATTTACTCTCCCTCTCTCTTTATTACACTACTATTGTATCTATTTCATTTTTATATGTATTTGTAATTTAGTATCTATAATTTGCTTTTTTGTATTTGATATTTATTGTTATTTAATATGATATATATTTTAAATATGTAGCTAGAATAATAAATTTTTAAAATATGGTCGAAAATTTACTATGTGATTATAAATAAATTTAAGGTATATATAATTTTGAAATCTAAATTGTAAAAACTACTTTTATAAAAATATAAAAGATAATAGAAATATTTACCTAAATAATCTGTCTATTATAATTTTTTATTTTTTTACTAATATTCTTTTATTTTCTAAAATTTTAATATTTATATATTTAAATCCTTATATTATTAACTAAAACATTTTCCTTATGTAGAATTTTATATTTTATTATGTATTTTTATATAAATCGACTTTAAAATTTTATTTTTTACATAAAATATATAAACATTCTTCCTTTAACTTTCTTTTATTTTAAGTACTAGTATCTTGTATACACCCCTATATTTGTGCTATACTTAAAAAGTTATTTTAAGCTGAAAGGAGCAAAATATATGTCAAAAAATAAAATAATAAACATAGCAGTTATCGCCCACGTTGATGCTGGTAAATCAACTTTAGTTGACGCATTCTTACATCAATCTGGAACATTTAGAGATAACGAAGTAGTAAAAGATTGTGTAATGGATAGTAATGACCTTGAAGCCGAAAGAGGTATAACTATATATTCTAAAAACTGTTCTATCAACTATAAGGATTACAAAATAAATATAGTTGATACACCAGGACATAGTGACTTCTCTTCTGAGGTTGAACGTGTTATAAAAACTGTTGATACAGTTATATTACTAGTTGATGCTAGTGAAGGTCCAATGCCTCAAACAAGATTCGTTTTACAAAAATCTTTAGAAGCTGGACTTAGACCAATATTATTCATAAACAAAATAGATAAGCAAGATCAAAGAGCTGAAGAAGTTGTTGATGAAGTATTTGACTTATTCGTTGACTTAAATGCAACTGATGAGCAATGTGAATTCCCAATAATATACGGTATAGCTAAGCAAGGTATAGCTAAAAAAGAAATGGATGATGAAAGTGAAAACTTAGCTCCATTATTCGAAACTGTTGTTGAACATGTTGAAGCATACCCAGATTATAGCGAAGAACCTCTACAACTTCAAATATCTGCTCTTGCATACGATGATTATGTAGGAAGACTTGGTATAGGTAGAGTTTACAAAGGAACTGTAAAAAACGGTGAAACTGTATCTATCTGTAAAGCTGATGGTTCTGTTGCTAGAGGAAGAATAACTAAACTTACAGTTTATGAAGGATTAAAGCAAGTTGAAAAAGATGAAGCTTATGCTGGTGATATAGTTGTTGTTGCTGGTATGGCTGATATATCTATAGGTGAAACTATATGTAATGCTGATAATCCATTACCAATGGAAATGATACACATAGAAGAACCTACTTTATCTATGAACTTCTTAGTTAACGATTCTCCATTTGCAGGAAAGAGTGGTAAATTCGTTACAACTAGACACTTAAAAGATAGATTAGATAAAGAATTAGAAGTTAACGTTGGTCTTAAAGTTGAGCCAATGGATACAACTGATGGATACAGAGTATCTGGACGTGGAGAACTTCACTTATCTATACTTCTTGAAAACATGAGACGTGAAGGATACGAAATAGGTGTATCTAAGCCAGAAGTTTTATTTATAAAAGATGAAAACGGAAAATTAATGGAACCAATGGAAAGAGTTATAGTTAACTGTCCAGAAGTTTACTCAGGAACTGTTATAAACAAATTAAACTTAAGAAAAGCTATGATGGAAGCTATGGAAATCGAAGGAGATTATGTTAAAATAACATTTATAGCTCCTACAAGAGGATTATTAGGATACAGAAGTGAATTCATAAATGATACTCGTGGAGAAGGTTCTTTAGTTAGATCATTTGAAAGATATGAAGAACACAAAGGTGAAATGCCAGGAAGAACTAACGGAGTTTTAATATCTCAAGTTGCTGGTTCAACTATGGCTTATGCACTTAACGCTTTAAGCGAAAGAGCTCAAATGTTTGTTGATCCTGCTGTTGATGTTTACGAAGGTATGATAATCGGTATGAACTCAAGAAAAGAAGATATGACTGTTAACCCTTGTAAGAACAAGAAATTAACTAACGTTCGTGCTTCTGGTACTGATGATGCAGTTAAATTACAAGCTGCTAGAACATTTACTTTAGAAGAAGCTTTAGAATTTATAGAAGATGATGAGTTAGTTGAAATAACTCCAGATGCTATAAGACTTAGAAAGAAATTCTTAAATGAACACGATAGATTAAGATACAACAAGTCAAGACAAGCTAATAAATAATATAAAAGGCAATCTCTATTTTAGAGGTTGCCTATTTATATTTAATAATTCAAAGTAGTATATCTATGTAAATTCAATTTATTAATACAATCAAAATGTTATTTAATAAAAAATTCGCTTCGCTCATGTCGCCAACGACTTCGTCCGTTGCTCAAAATCTTTTTTACGCTCAAAAACAATTTATTCATATTACTTACATTCAGAAGTTATCCACATTTTTTAAAGTATTATAATATCCTTAAGCGTAAAAAGAGTATCTTCATAGTATTAACTATAAGGATACTCTTTTTTGTTAAATATTATATATATAAAATACTAGTTTTCAGAAACTAATTCATCTAGTACTTTGCTCTCTGATAAATAAGATACAAATGTTAGTCCATACATAACTCCAACTACTGCTAATGTTATTATTACTATACCCATTTCTATTTATCCCTCCTTTTATTTATATTATAGCCACTTTATGTGAATATACTGTGAATTTTCTATGAAATTAAATTTAGTTTAATTTTCTAAATTTTTAAACTTATTCTCTTTACTAATTTAATTATAGTCTTAATTCGAACTATATTCTAGTTACTATTTTGTAATTGTTCCACATAATGTATCTTTTATACATATTAATTATACATAATATTTTAAAAATATATTGAAACAATCCTATAAAAATGCTAAATTAAATATAATAGAATATTTTTAGGAGAGTGATGGAAAATGGACCATAGTCCTTTGGGAGGACAGAACTTAACAACCATCACTTATTTATTGTCTTTATTTAGTTAATTTTTTTATTTTGTTTATATAAATCAACTATTTAATAGATAATATTAAGTGATGAGATTTATATAAAACTTAATAAAGGATGGTTTCAAATGATAAGATACTATAAAACTATTGACAATAAATTGGAAAAACTAAATTCTTTTGAAGAAGGATGTTGGATAAATCTTGTTGAACCTAACCAAAGTGAAATTAACGAAATTGCTAATTTACTAAATATAGATATAGATAGTATAAAATCTGCACTAGATGAAGAGGAACGATCAAGAATAGATGTTGAAGATAATCATACACTTATACTTATAGATATACCAGTTGATGAAAGTGATGATAAATCTTCTCATTATACTACTATTCCTTTAGGTATAATTCTTCTTGAAAATGCATTACTAACTGTTTGTACTGCTCAAACTAAAATCTTAAATGATTTTATAGTAGGTCATATTAAAGAGTTTTACACTTATAAGAAAACTAGATTCATACTTCAAATTCTGCATAAAAATGCAACTTATTATCTACACTACTTAAGAAGAATAAATAAGATGACAACTATTATAGAAAAAGAAATATATAATTCTATGAAAAATAAACAACTTATACAGCTTCTTGAATTAGAAAAGTCACTAGTATACTTCTCTACTTCACTTAAAGCTAATGAACTTGTTTTAAATAAAATGGTTCGTACAAGTAGTATAAAAAAATACTCAGAAGATGAAGATTTACTAGAAGATGTTTTAGTAGAAAACAGACAGGCTGTTGAAATGGCAACAATTTATGGAGATATACTAAGTAGAATCATGGATGCATTTAGTGCTATAATAAGCAACAACCAAAATGGCGTTATGCAATTTCTTACATCTGTAACATTAATAACTACTATACCAACTATTGTATCAGGGTTCTTTGGTATGAACGTTGGGGGTATACCTTATGCTAATGATGTAAATGGATTTTGGATTGTTATGTTAATTACAACTTTAATTTGTTTAGTTATAACATTTTTCATGTCTAGAAACAAGCTACTGTAAAATTAAAAATAAAAAAACCTTCATGAAATTTAATAATTTCTTGAAGGTTTTATATATACTTGGGGGTTTTATATTGACTTATATATTTTTAATCACAGGGTTTTTATTACTCTTTATTGGTGCCGACTTTTTTGTAAGTTCTTCAGCTAATATATCAAAAACCTTTAATATTAATCCATTTTTTATGGGACTTACTATAGTTGCATTTGGGACTAGCTCTCCTGAATTGTCAGTTAGTCTTATATCATCGTTAAATGGATCTTATGGTCTATGTATAGGTAATATTATAGGTTCTAATTTATTTAATATACTTATGGTAGTTGGAGCTTTGGGATTTATAAAAACTTTACGTGTTGATAATTCTATATTAAAAATGGAATTTCTATTTTTAATATTTTGCTCTATAACTTTATTATTGTTATCTATGGATAATTCTTTGGGGAAATTTGATGGTATATTACTATTACTACTCTTTACTTATTATATGTTTTCTTTTTCACCAATTAATAATTATAGAGAATCTATACCTTTAATTCGTAATAACATTATTAAGTTTAAAGATAATACTAAATTTTATGATATATTAATAAATATTTTTAGTTTATTGGCTATATTTACAGGAGGAAAGATGGTTGTTGATTCTTGCCTTAATATAGTTGATTACTTAGATATAAGTAGTAGACTTATAGGATTTACTATAGTAGCTATTGGAACATCTCTTCCTGAGCTTATAACATCTATTATAGCTTCATGTAAGAATGAAGGTGATATTGCTCTTGGAAGTATAATTGGGTCTAATATATTTAATATATTATTTGTAATTGCTATTCCAGCATTAATAAATCCTATAGCTATAGATAGTAAATTAATTTTCGATAGTATATTTACAATTATTGCTACTATTTTAGCCTTTATATTCATCAAAAGGGAAAATGATATTACTAAACATGAAAGCCTTATTCTAGTTTTCACTTATATCATTTATATACAATTTTTTATATCTAAATCTTAAATAAAAATTTACTTTGCTTGATAAATGTGTCATCTAAACACTTCATTATTTATAATATGATTTCCTCGTAAATAAAAAAAGAAAGCTAAATGCTTTCTTTTTTATTTATCTATTATCATATCCGTTATACATTCTTCAAACATGCTATCTATATCCTCATTTATTTGTAGTATATATATAGGAACATATTCATCATCTTCTTCTGCTTTTTCTTCTAATTCAAATTTTGCTATTAATGACTTGTGTAAATCTATATTTAAATCTGGCATTTTACTTAATATATCTTTGCTATCTTCATAATCTTTATTTCCTAATGATGTATACATATCTAAGCTCTTTTTGTAATATAGCCATGCTAACATATACTCACATCTTGAGTCATCAGATCTAAGACCT
>NZ_CATXCO010000029.1:0-16437 GCF_958366745.1 uncultured Romboutsia sp. | reverse complement strand
TGTTAACTTATTTAATAATTTTCATACCTTTATTATTAAGTTCGTTTACTATAAATTTATACTAAATTTTAGAATAGAGTATTTTCTTAATAAAAAACTAGATATAGAAGATTTAATATATACAATAGATTAACTAGCATAACTAGTTAATAAAGGTCAAAATATATAAATTAATAAAAACTAGCATTAATAGAATAATAAATTTAATGAAATTATACCCCTTTAAATATTTGTATAAATTTTAGATAGATGATAAAACTAAAAATACAAGAGGTGATTATTTATGGAAAAAGATATTTTAAATAAACCAGGTAAAAAAAGTTCAACAAAATCTAAAAAAAGTAAGATATTGACAGATAATGATATAATGAAATATGAGATTGCATCTGAGCTTGGCCTAATAGACAAAGTTACAGAGCTAGGGTGGGCAGGACTTACTGCTAAAGAAGCTGGAAAAATTGGTGGAATGTTAACATCAAGGAAAAAGCAAAAGAAAAAGGCGGAGGAAGCGAAAAAGGACGATGGAACAGTATAAAGACTTCGCATTCGTATACGATGAACTGATGAATGAAGTTGATTACAACGGATGGGTTAAATATATAGAAGATATAATAAAAAATGAAAATGCTCAAGTTCAAAATATATTAGAACTTGCTTGTGGAACAGGTAATTTAACTATACCTTTAACTAAAAAAAATTATGATATAGCAGGTATTGATATATCAGAAGAAATGCTTAGTGTAGCGAGAGAAAAAGCAGAAAAAGAAGGTGTTGAATTAGTATTACTTCAACAAGATATAGCAGAATTAGATTTTGATGTACCGAATCTAGACTGTATATTATGTGCATGTGATGGATTCAATTACTTAACTTATGATGATGAATTAGAAAGTGTATTTGAAAAATCATATGAATTATTAAAAGATGATGGAGTATTTATATTTGATATAAGTTCATATTATAAATTATCTACTATATTAGGAAACAACATGTATGGTGAAAATAGAGAAGATGTTGCATATATGTGGCAAAATTACTTTGATAGTGAAGAAAATGTAGTAGAAATGGAACTTGCCTTCTTTATAAAAGAAGAAGATGGAAGATTTACAAGATTTGAAGAAGTACATCAACAAAGAGCTTACACAGAGAAAGAAGTTCTTAAAATGCTTAAAAAAGCAGGATTTACTAATGTAAAAACTTATGGAGACTTTACTTTTGAAGATCCAAAAGAAGATAGTGAAAGAATATTCTTTGTATGTAAAAAATAGAATCATTAACGGAGGAATACACTTATATGAAAGATTATGTAATAAGAGCAACAGGTGCAAGTGGTCAAATAAGAGCTTTCGTAGGAATAACTACAAACATGGTAGAGGAAGCTAGAAGACTTCATGAAACTTCAAAAGTTGCAACAGCAGCACTTGGTAGAACATTAACTGCAACTTCTATGATGGGGTTAATGATGAAAAACAAAGGTGATAAGTTATCAGTTATAATAAAAGGTGGGGGACCTATAGGAACGATACTTACTACATCTGATGTAAATGGAATAGTTAAAGGATATGTATCAAATCCTAAAGTTGAAGTTCCTGACTATGAGAATGGTAAGTTAAATGTAGCAGCTGCGGTAGGTACTAATGGAGTTGTTAAAGTAATAAAAGACTTAGGTCTTAGAGAACCATATAATGGAGCTTATCCATTAGTAAGTGGAGAAATAGCTGAAGATTTTACACACTACTTTGCAGTATCAGAGCAAACACCATCAGTAGTTGCATTAGGTGTTTTAACAACTGAAACACATGTAGAATGTGCAGGAGGACTTATAGTTCAATTAATGCCAGATGCTACTGAAGAAACTATATCTCAATTAGAGAAAAATATTCAAAACTTAAAATCAATAACAACTATGCTATCAGAAGGTAAAACACCAGAAGATATGTTAGACATAGTTTTAGAAGGATTACAACCTAGAATATTAGATAAAATAGATGTTAAGTTCGAATGTGAATGTTGTAAAGACAAGGTTCAAGAAGCATTAGTAGCTATAGGAAAAACTGCATTATCTCAAATAATAGAAGAAGACAAACAAGCAGAGGTAGGATGTCAATTCTGTAACTCTAAGTATATGTACAATGAAGAAGAACTATTAAATATCTTAAAAGATATGTAAGTTTTAATATTTTAAAATTATATAAATTTTATACGAAATAAAAAACCTTATATGAAGATATATTATAAATGTTAAAATATATCTGGTATAAGGTTTTTTTATTTTTTTGAAGCGGATGTATTCAAAGTGAATTTTTAATTTAAGTTATATGTAAACAAGGAAGGTTATTAGGTGAAGATATGAATTTTAATAATAGTTTAGAATTAACTCAATCTCAAAAACTAATAATAACTATGCAGTTAAAACAATCTTTAAATATATTAAATATGAGCAAGTTAGAATTAGAGGAAGAAATCAAAAGAGAATATGAAGAAAATCCACTATTAGAAGTGGAAAAAAGCAGCGAAGTAGACTGGGAAAAATATATTAAAAATATTGAAAATTCACGTCCGAGTTATAAAAATGAATTATATTATAATTATGATAATGATATAAACCTAGAAAATATTATAAAAAACACATATAGCTTATATGAAAACCTACATTTACAAGTTAGCTTATATAAAATTAATAAAATAGAAAAAGAAATTTGTGACTATATAATAGATAGCTTAGATGAAGATGGATATTTAAGAATAGATGAAAAATATATAATAGATGAATTAAATATAACTAATAGCTTATTTGAAATGTGTTTAAAAATAGTACAGCAATTAGAACCTGTTGGAGTAGGTGCTAGAAATTTATCTGAATGTTTGATAATACAAATGAGAAATCTTGGAATAGATAATGCGTTATTAGAGACTATAGTATCTAAAGATTTAGATTTAATTGGAAAAAATAAATATAAGGAAATAACTAAGAAATATAATATATCTATGCAAAAATGTGTAAATCTCATAAATATTATAAAAACATTAGAACCAAAGCCAGGGAGAGTATGTTCTGATGAAAAGAGTGTATATATTCAACCTGATGTTATTGTAGAAAAAATAGAAGATGAATTTATAGTTTACATAAATGAAAGTGATAGTTTAAAAATTAGAATAAGTAATTTCTATAAAGAAATTCTAAAAAATTCAAAGTATGATGAAAGTACTAAAAATTTTATAAAGGAAAAATTAAATTCTGCAACAGGATTAGTTAAAAGTATAGAAAGTCGAAAATCTACAATATTAAAGATAGCTAAAGAAATTGTAAAAAATCAAAAGGATTTTTTTGATAAAGGAGAGAAGTATATTAAGCCTATGAAAATGAAAGATATTGCACAAAACTTAGATTTTCATGAGTCTACT
Organism: uncultured Romboutsia sp.; assembly: GCF_958366745.1. Lineage (NCBI taxonomy): Bacteria > Bacillati > Bacillota > Clostridia > Peptostreptococcales > Peptostreptococcaceae > Romboutsia > uncultured Romboutsia sp. Next base: position 13,032 of record NZ_CATXCO010000029.1, on the reverse strand, counting down.
ATTAGTAGAGGGGTTAATAGAAAATACATGCTAACTCCCTTTGGGATATATGAATTTAAATATTTCTTTAGTAGTGCACTAGAAACTAATTATGATAACTTAGCATCTAGTGTTAGCATAAAAAGAATGATACAGGAGACAATAAAGTCTGAAAATAAGAAAAAACCATTAAGTGATGACCAAATATCAAAAATACTAAATGATAGGGGGATTAATATTGCTAGGAGAACTATTGCGAAATATAGAGAAGAACTTGGTATATTATCATCAAGTAAAAGAAAGCAGTATTAGATTAAATATAAGTTATAAAAAAATATGAAAATATTAGAAAAACTATTGAAAAAAAAATTTATTTAATATAAAATTAAATTATCTTGCGGGACTAAAATAAATACGAGGGACAATTAATGTCCCTTACAAACAATAAGGAGTAGTAAATGAAAGACTTATTAAAGATACAACAAAAACTTATTCCGCAAGTGATTGAGCTTATGGAAAGAAGATACTCTATACTTAGACAGATATCTTTAAGTGAGCCAGTAGGAAGAAGAACTCTATCAAATATACTTGATATAAGTGAGAGAGTTGTTAGATCAGAAACTGAATTTCTTAAAGAACAAGGACTTATAGATGTAGCGGTATCTGGAATGACCATAACATATGAAGGTATTAAACTTTTAGATGAACTCAAAGATGTCATAAATGATGTTATGGGATTATCTACATTACAAGAAAAAGTAAAAAATAAGCTAGGTATAAAAAAGGTTTTATTAGTATCAGGTAGCTTTGATAGTAATAATAGTTTAATAAAAGATGTAGCAAGATGTGGATCAGAATATTTCTTAAGCGTATTGAAGGATGGAGATACAGTATCTGTTACAGGTGGAAGTACTATGTTAGAATTTGCAAATAGTATAAAAACTGATAAAAGATATAATGATGTAACAGTTGTACCTGCAAGAGGAAGTATGGGGAAAGACGTAGAAATACAATCAAATAACATTGTAGCTATAACTAGTAAAAAACTACACTCTCAATATAAGTTACTGAATATACCAGATGAACTAGGCGAGGAATCTATGAAAATGCTTAGTCAAGAGCCTGAAATAAAAAATACCTTAGATTATATACAAAAAACAGACGTATTAGTATTTGCAATAGGTAAAGCAGATGAAATGGCAAAGAGAAGAAAGCTGCCAGAAGATAAGGTTAATGAAATTATATCAAAAGGTGCAGTTGGGGAAGCTTTTGGTCATTACTTCAATGAAAATGGAGAAATCGTTTATAAATTAAATACTGCTGGTATTGATTTAGAAACATTCAAAAATGTTGAAGAAAGTATTGCTATATTCGCAGGTAAAAGAAAAGCGAATGCTTTAATTGCATTATCTAATATAAATAAAAATATAGTCCTTATAACTGATGAAGAAAGTGCTCAGGCTATATTAGAACAATAAATGCCAATCACTAGCATTGCTAGTAAAATATATTATAAATCTTATACATATTAGGAGGAAACAAAATGGTTAAAGTTGCTATAAACGGTTTTGGGAGAATAGGAAGATTAGCTTTAAGAAAATTAATGGAGCAAACAGATAAGTTTGAAGTTGTTGCTATAAATGACTTAACAGACGCTAAAACATTAGCTCACTTATTCAAGTATGACTCTGCTCAAGGTAGATTCAATGGTGAAATAGAAGTTAAAGAAGGTGCTTTCGTAGTTAATGGACAAGAAATAAAAGTTACTGCTGAAAGAAACCCAGCTGACTTACCATGGGCTGAATTAGGGGTAGATATAGTATTAGAATGTACTGGATTCTTCACTTCTCAAGAGAAGGCTGGACTTCACTTACAAGCTGGAGCTAAGAAAGTTGTTATATCTGCACCAGCTACAGGAGATTTAAAAACTGTAGTATTCAATGTAAACCATGATGTATTAGATGGTAGTGAAACAGTTATATCAGGAGCTTCTTGTACAACTAACTGTTTAGCACCAATGGCTAAAACATTAAACGATGTATTTGGATTACAAAAAGGATTTATGACTACAATACATGCATACACTAATGACCAAAATACATTAGATGGACCTCATGGAAAAGGTGACTTAAGAAGAGCTAGAGCTGCTGCTTCTAACATAGTTCCTAACACTACAGGAGCTGCAAAAGCTATAGGTTTAGTTATACCTGAATTAAAAGGTAAATTAGACGGAGGAGCTCAAAGAGTTCCAGTTATAACTGGTTCTTTAACTGAATTAGTTTGTACATTAGACAAAAAAGTTACAGTAGAAGAAATAAACGCTGCTATGAAAGCTGCTGCTAACGAATCTTTCGGATACACTGAAGAGCAATTAGTTTCTTCTGATATAGTAGGAATGAACTTCGGATCATTATTCGATGCAACTCAAACAAGAGTTATGGAAGTAAACGGAGAGCAATTAGTTAAAGTTGTTTCTTGGTACGATAACGAAATGTCTTATACAGCTCAATTAATAAGAACATTAGGATACTTCGCTAACTTAGCTAAGTAATTTCATATAAGTCCGAGTTTGTAGCACTTTGCTACAAATTACGGACTTTTTTAAGAGTAGATATATTAAATAAAAAGTATTATGAATTATACCATTAGGGTTTCTTTTTGAGAGGAGAGATAACGATGTCAATGCTTAACAAAAAAACAATAGAAGATATAAATGTAAACGGAAAAAAAGTTTTAGTAAGATGTGATTTCAACGTTCCATTAAAAGATGGTGTTATAACAGATGAAAATAGATTAAATGGAGCACTTCCAACTATAAAATACTTAATAGAAAATGGAGCGAAAGTTATATTATGCTCTCATTTAGGAAAACCAAAAGGGGAAGCTAAACCAGAATTATCTTTAGCACCAGTTGCAAAAAGATTATCTGAAATGTTAAACAAAGAAGTAGTATTTGCTGCAGATGATAATGTTGTTGGAGAAAATGCAAAAGCAGCTATAGAAAAAATGGAAAATGGAGATGTAGTTTTACTACAAAATACAAGATATAGAAAGGAAGAAACTAAAAATGAAGAAAACTTCTCTAAAGAATTAGCTTCACTTGCTGATGTATATGTAAATGATGCATTCGGAACAGCTCATAGAGCACACTGTTCAACAGTTGGAGCAGGAGAATTCTTAGAAGAAAGAGCTTGTGGATATTTAATACAAAAAGAATTAAAGTTCTTAGGGGAAGCAGTTGAAAATCCTGTTAGACCTTTCACAGCAATATTAGGGGGAGCAAAGGTATCGGACAAAATAGCTGTTATAGAACAATTATTAGAAAAAGTAGACAACCTAATAATAGGTGGAGGAATGGCATATACATTCTTAAAAGCTCAAGGATATGAAATAGGAACTTCTTTAGTTGAAGAAGAAAAAGTAGAATACGCTAAAGAAATGATGGAAAAAGCAAAAGCTAAAGGTGTTAAATTATTATTACCTATAGACAATGCTGTTGCTGATAAATTTGCAGATGTTGCACCTGTTATAACAGAAGATGCTAATATACCAGAAGGATTTATGGGACTAGATATAGGACCTAAAACAATAGAAGAATATGTAAACACTGTAAACGCTTCTAAAACAATAGTATGGAATGGACCAATGGGAGTATTTGAATTTGAAAACTTCGCAAATGGTACATTAGCTGTTGCTAAAGCTATGGCTGCATTAACTGATGCTACTACTGTAATAGGTGGTGGAGATAGTGCTGCTGCTGTAAACCAATTAGGATTTGGAGATAAAATGACTCATGTATCAACTGGTGGAGGAGCTTCTTTAGAATTCTTAGAAGGTAAAGAATTACCAGGTATAGTAGCTTTAGATAACAAATAAATTTGTAAATTACTATAAAGTACTTTAAAGTACAATATATTTAGATAAATTTGACCACAGTTTAGCTTTACAAAAGTAAAGCTACCTTAAAATAAAATAATTAAGTCAAGAGAAATCTGATTATCAGATTTCTCTAAGATTTAATCTTATTGGGAGGAATATTAATGAGAAAACCAATAATAGCAGGTAACTGGAAAATGCACAAAACTATAGCGGAAGCTTTAGAATTTGTGAATGAAGTTAAAGATAGAGTAAACAATGATAAAGTAGAAGCTGTTATATGTGCGCCTTTTACATTATTAAAAGATTTAAAACAAGCAACAAAAGGCACTAACATAAAGATAGGTGCTCAAAACATGCACTTTGAAGAAAAAGGGGCTTTCACTGGTGAAATATCACCACTTATGTTAAAAGAATTAGATATGGACTATGTAGTAATAGGACATTCTGAAAGAAGACAATACTTCAATGAAACTGATGAAACTGTAAACAAAAAAGTTTTAAAAGCATTAGAAGTTGGAATAGATCCAATATTATGTGTTGGTGAAACTTTAGAAGAAAGAGAAGCAGGAAACACTAAGGATGTTTGTAAAGTTCAAGTTGAAAAAGCTTTAGAAAATGTATCTAAAGAAGATTTAGCTAAGGTGGTTATAGCTTACGAACCAGTATGGGCTATAGGAACTGGAAAAACTGCTACATCTGAAGATGCTAACGATGTTATAGCTTACATAAGAGAAGTTGTAGCTAATCTTTATGGTGAGTTAGCAAATGAAGTTAGAATCCAATACGGAGGAAGTGTTAAACCTTCAAACGTAGCTGAAATAATGAATCAAAGTGATATAGACGGAGCTTTAGTAGGTGGAGCTAGTTTAGAAGCTAATGATTATGTAGAGCTTGTTAATTTCTAAGGAGAGACATATATGAAAAAACCAGTCGCTTTAATAATAATGGATGGATTTGGAGAAAGCAAAAATACTGATGGTAATGCTATAGCATCTTCAAATACACCTAATTTAGATAAAATAATGAATGAATATCCTCATACATTAATCCAAGCTAGTGGACTTGATGTAGGTCTTCCAGATGGACAAATGGGTAACTCAGAAGTTGGCCATACTAACATTGGTGCAGGAAGAATAGTATATCAAGATTTAACTAGAGTTAGTAAAGCTATAGAAGATGGAGATTTCTTCACAAATGAAGCTTTACTAAAAGCTATGGAAAATGCAAAAGAACATTCTCTTCACTTAATGGGATTACTATCTAATGGTGGAGTGCACTCTCACATAGATCATTTAAAAGCTTTAGTGAAAATGGCTAAAGAAAATGGTGTAGAAAATGTATTTGTACATGCATTTACAGATGGAAGAGACGTAGATCCAAGAAGTGCTTTAGAATTTATTGAAGATGTAGAAAACTATATGAAAGAAGTTGGAGTTGGTAAAATAGCTTCAGTTTCTGGTAGATACTACGCTATGGATAGAGATAAAAGATGGGAAAGAGTTCAGCTTGCATATGATGCAATGGTTAATGGAAAAGGAAATACTGCAACTTCTGCTAAGGAAGCAATAGAAAAATCTTATGCTGATGATAAGAATGACGAATTCGTTGTTCCTACAGTTATAGTTGAAGATGGGAAACCATTAGGACTAATAAAAGAAGGTGATTCTATAGTATTTGGTAACTTTAGACCAGATAGAGCTAGAGAAATAACTAGAGCTATAGTTGATACTGATTTTGCAGGATTTGAAAGACCAAATATGAATACATTCTTCGTATGTTTAACTACATATGATGTAACTATAAAAAATGTAAATGTAGCATTTAAACCACAAAGTTTAGAAAATACATTAGGTGAATATTTATCATCAAAAGGAAAGAGCCAATTAAGAGCTGCTGAAACTGAAAAGTATGCTCACGTTACATTCTTCTTTAATGGTGGAGTAGAAGAAGCAAATGATGGCGAAGATAGATTATTAGTTCCATCTCCAAAGGTTGCAACTTATGACTTACAACCAGAGATGAGTGCTTATGAATTAACAGATAAATTATTATCTAAAATAGATGAAGATAGATATGATTTAATAGTAGTAAACTACGCTAACCCTGATATGGTAGGGCATACAGGTGTTATGGAAGCAGCTGTAAAGGCTGTAGAAGCTGTAGATACTTGCGTAGGAAAAGTAGTAGATAAAATACTTTCTAAAGGTGGAGCTGCAATAATAACTGCTGACCACGGTAACGCAGAGTATATGTGGGATGCAAATACAGAGTCAACTGTAACAGCTCACTCAACTAATCCAGTGCCATTTATGGTAGTAGGGGAAGAATTAAAAGATGCAAAATTAAAAGAAGATGGTAGGTTATCAGATATTGCACCTACAATCTTAGATATGATGAATTTAGAGAAACCAGAACAAATGACTGGTCACTCTTTAATAAAATAAATTTTATAAAATTATAGATTACAGAAAAATTCAAAATTTACCCATCAAATAAATTTTAATATGATGTAATTTAATATACAAATTGGAGAGGAGATATACATATGTCAGTTATAGAATTAGTATATGCAAGAGAAGTATTAGATTCAAGAGGAAATCCAACAGTAGAGGTTGAAGTAGCATTAGAAAGTGGAGCAGTAGGAAGAGCTATAGTTCCATCAGGAGCTTCTACAGGAGCTTTCGAAGCAGTTGAATTAAGAGATGGTGACAAGGGAAGATACATAGGAAAAGGTGTAGAAAAAGCTGTTGCTAACGTAAATGAAATAATAGCTCCAGAATTAGAAGGAATGGATGCTTTTGATCAACCTGCAATAGATGCTTTAATGATAGAATTAGATGGAACACACAATAAAGGTAAATTAGGGGCTAACGCTATATTAGGTGTTTCTATGGCTGTTGCTAGAGCTGCTGCTGAAGAATTAGGATTACCATTATTCCAATACATAGGTGGAGTTAACGCTAAGCAATTACCAGTTCCAATGATGAACATATTAAACGGTGGAGAACATGCTGATAACAGTGTTGACGTTCAAGAGTTCATGATATTACCAGTAGGAGCTAAGTCATTCAGAGAAGGATTAAGAATGGGTGCAGAAGTATTCCACTCATTAAAGAAAGTTCTTTCAGAAAGAGGATTAGCTTGTGGTGTAGGTGACGAAGGTGGATTCGCTCCAAACTTAGGATCAAACAGAGAAGCTTTAGAATTAATAGTTGAAGCTATAGAAAAAGCTGGATACAAGCCAGGAGATGACGTAAGATTAGGTCTTGACGTTGCTGCTACAGAAATGTACGATAAAGAAACTAAACTTTATGATTTAAAACACGAAGGTAAAAAATTAACTGCTGAACAAATGGTTGATTTATACGAAGAGTGGGTTAACAACTTCCCAATAGTAACAATAGAAGACGGTTTAGATGAAGAAGACTGGGATGGATGGAAAGTATTAACTGATAGATTAGGAAAGAAAGTACAATTAGTTGGAGACGACTTATTCGTTACTAACACAGAAAGATTAGAAAGAGGAATAGAAGCAGGTGTTGCTAACTCTATATTAATAAAAGTTAACCAAATAGGTACAATAACTGAAACTTTAGATGCTATAGAAATGGCTAAGAGAGCTGGATACACTGCAGTTATATCTCACAGATCAGGAGAAACAGAAGATACAACTATAGCTGACTTAGCAGTAGCTGTAAACGCTGGACAAATAAAAACTGGTGCTCCATCAAGAACTGATAGAGTTGCTAAGTACAACCAATTATTAAGAATAGAAGAAATGGTTGGAGAGCAAGCTAGATACTGTGGAATGAAGTCTTTCTACAACTTAAAGAAAGAATCTGTTCTTGTAAAATAAATTAATTACAAATTTAATATTATTTAAAAATAAATTTTGAAAAAATGGTCCCTATACAGTATATTTGTATAGGGATTATTTGTATATTACACAGTTGTTAAGATATTGAATAGAAGGTTAATTTTAGGCTACATACCTTGAATTGACTACATTAGTGTGATATATTAAAGTATAAAGCAATTTTATAAATAAAATAGTAGGAGGTGGACATATGAACATAAGTAATATACTAATGGGAGTACAAGTTGTACTAGCAATAGTTCTTATATTAAGTATAATGCCACAAGATACAAAGAGTGCAGTTCCATCACAATATGGTGGTGAAGGAAACCAAAGCTACTTCAAACCAAAAGGAAAAGAAGCTTTCTTAGGAAGAGTAACAAAAATAGCTGCAGTATTATTCTTTATAAATGCAATAGCTATGCTTTTAGTTAAATAATTGGCCATTATTTAGCTTATTTATTTTAAGAATTAAATTTAATTTTTAAAAAGAAAATGTCTAATAATTTTATTAGACATTTTTTTTATACATCAATTATAAATTTATATTACTAAAACAAATATTACTATCTTCTTTAATAGCACCTTTAATTAAATTGTAAAGCAATTATCTATGTTTTAACAAATTATAGTGTAATAAATATTAAAAATAAAATAAACAGACATTTAACCATATTATCCCTACATAAATATGTTTAAAAAATATACGAAAATAGATATAATTAAGTTATGGAAAACGGTTTCTGAAGGATATCTAAATTTATTCAATATAATATAAAATCAAAACATGTAAGGAACCATAAAATTTTATTTTTGGGGGGAATTTAGATGCAAAAGTTAACATCTAGAGAAAAGTATTCTTATGGAATAGGAGCATATGGTAAAGATTTAGCATGTGGGATAGTTTATACATTTTTAATGATTTATTTTACAGATGTAGTTGGAATCAATCCAGCATTTGTAGGAACATTATTTTTAATGGCAAGATTATGGGATGCCATAAATGACCCAATCATGGGAATGATTGTAGATAATACAAGAAGTAGATTTGGTAAGTTTAGACCGTGGATATTTATAGGAACAATATTAAATTCAGTTGTACTATTTTTATTATTTAGAAAACCGGATTTAGAGGGAACATCACTTTATTTATATTATTCAGTTATGTATATATTATGGGGAATGACTTATACAATAATGGATATACCATATTGGTCAATGATACCAACATTAGCAACAACAAAAGAAGATAGAGAAAAAATATCAGTAGTACCCAGAATATTTGCAAGTTTAGGTGGGCTTACAGTAACAACATTTGGTATTGCATTGGTAAACAAGCTTGGAAATGGAAACCAAATAAAAGGATTTGAATATTTTGCATTGGGAATAGTAATTATATTTATAATATCTACAATAGTAACTTGTATAAATGTAAAGGAAAAGACACAAGTACAAGTTAATAATGAAAAAGTAAATATAAAGCAAGCATTCAATATACTTAAACAAAATGATCAATTATTAGTATTTATTGGAATTGTTTTGGCATATAACCTTGCAATGCAATTGGCAGGTGGTGCAGCTATTTATTACTTTAAATATGTAGCAGGTAAAGAAAGCTTATTCTCATTATACTCTTTCTTTAAAGTAGCAGAAATAGGTGGACTTATGTTATTCCCAGTAGTAACAAGAAAAATAGGAAGACAGCAAGTATTTAGAATGGCAACTATATTACCGATGTTTGGTTTAATAACATTATTTATATCTGGGTTAATAGCACCTCAAAGTATATTATTTATATCAGTATCAGCAGTTTTATTAAACTTAGGTTCAGGATTTTTATTAGGTTCAACTACTGTAATGCTTGCAGATATAGTTGATTATGGTGAGTATAAATTAGGAAGTAGAAATGAAAGTATAATATTTTCAGCACAAACATTATTGGTTAAATTAGCATCTGCATTAAGTGGATGGTTAATAGGTGTAGGATTATCATTAATAGGATATGTAGCTGGTGCAGCGGTACAATCAAATATAACTATAATAGGAATAAGAGTAATAATGACAATAATACCTTCAATAGTTGCTTTAGTTATGTATGTTATATATAAATCTAAGTATAAAATAAATGGATCTTTCCATGATGAGATATTACAAGTTATAGGAAGTAGAAAAAAAGTAAAGGTTCTTAATATAAACAATAAATAATTTTGATAGATAATTAGATTTAAACTTAGTTTAAAAATATATATAAACTAATATACGGAGGGATAGAGTATGCCAATATTATTTAACCAAAAAACTAAGGAATTTCATTTATATAACTCAGAAATAAGCTATATATTAAATATAATGAAAAATAATCAACTAGGACAATTATATTTTGGAAAAAAAATAAAGCATAGAGATTCATTTGAACATTTATTTGAAATTGTAAATAGATCATTAACAGCTTATGTATTTACAGATGATAATAAATTTTCATTAGAAGAATTAAAGCAGGAATATCCATCTTATGGAACTACTGACTTTAGATATCCAGCATTTGAAATACACCAAGAAAATGGAAGTAAAATAACTAATTTTGAATATGTATCTCATGAAATTTTTAGAGGTAAAAAGAAATTAGAAAGCCTGCCAGCAACATATGTAGAAGAAGATAATGAAGCAACAACTTTAGAAATAACACTTAGAGACTCACTTATAAATACAGAGGTAGCATTAAGTTATACAATATATGAAAATTTACCTGTAATAACTAGACATTCAAGATTTATAAATTGTGGAGATAGTAATTTAAGATTAACTAAAGCTATGAGTTTAAATCTTGATTTACCAGATTATGATTATGAAATGATTCAATTATCAGGTGCATGGTCTAGAGAAAGACATATAAAGACTAGAAAATTAGAGCAAGGTATACAATCAATATATTCACTAAGAGGTGCAAGTAGCCCAAATCATAATCCATTTATAGCACTTAAAAGACCTAATGCTGATGAACATAATGGGGATGTATATGGATTTAGCTTAGTATATAGTGGAAATTTTTTAGCTCAAGTTGAAGTAGATACACACTCTCAAACAAGAGTATCCTTAGGGATAAATCCACATGGATTTGAATGGCATTTAAATGCGAATGAAGAATTTCAAACACCAGAAGCTGTAATGGTTTATTCAAGTGAAGGTCTGAATAAGATGAGTCAAACATATCATACACTATATAGAACAAGACTTGCTAGAGGATATTGGAGAGATAGAGTTAGACCAATATTAATAAATAACTGGGAAGCTACTAAATTTTCTTTCAATGAGGAAAAATATTAGATATTGCTAAATCGGCAGCTGATGTAGGAATAGAATTATTTGTACTTGATGATGGATGGTTTGGAGAAAGAAATGATGACTATAGAGGATTAGGGGATTGGTATCCAAATACTAATAAATTACCAAGAGGTATATCTGGCTTATCTAAAAAAGTAAATGATTTAGGTTTAAATTTTGGTTTATGGATTGAGCCAGAAATGGTAAATAAAGATAGTGAATTATATAGAAATTATCCAGACTGGATAATAAGTACACCAAATAGATCTGATTCTCATGGAAGAAATCAATATGTATTAGATTTCTCAAGACATGAAGTTGTAGACTATATACATGAAATGATATCTAAAGTTCTTAGAGAATCTAATATATCTTATATAAAATGGGATATGAACAGAAGTATAACAGAGTGTTACTCAAAAGCATTTCCTAAAGAACAACAAGGCGAAGTAATGCACAGATATATATTAGGTGTATATGATTTATATGAAAGACTAATAAATGAATTTCCTAAAATATTATTTGAATCTTGTTCAAGTGGTGGCGGAAGGTTTGATCCAGGTATGTTATATTATGCACCTCAAGCTTGGGCAAGTGATGATTCTGATGCAATAGAAAGATTAAAGATACAATATGGAACATCAATGGTTTATCCGATAAGTAGTATAGGTGCTCATGTATCAGAAATTGTTAATCAACAAGTATTTAGAAATACACCAATAGAAACAAGAGCTAATGTTGCATATTTTGGAGCTTTTGGGTATGAACTTGATTTAAATGAATTAACAGAACTTGAAAAACAAAAAGTTAAAGAACAGGTAGAGTTTATTAAACAATATAGAGAACTTATACATAAAGGAAAATTCTATAGACTGCAAAGTCCATTTGAAAATAATATAACAGCATGGATGGTAGTATCAGATGATAAAAAAGAAGCTATAGTTGGATGGTATAAAGTTTTAAATGATGTAAATGAAAGCTTTAAAAGGATAAAGTTAAAAGGATTAAATGAGAATTTAAATTACTATATAGAACAAAAAGGTGAATATCATTATGGTGATGAACTTATGAATCTAGGTATGATAACTAGTGATTATGCAGTAGGGGATCCGTGTAATGAAGAAATATTACCATATATGGAAGATGAAAAAGAACTATATTGTAATGGAAGTAGAGACTTCTTATCTAAACTATTTATTTTAAAAGCAACTGAAGAATAAAATACTATTATAATAAAAGGTGGACATTATGAAATTACAATATAAAAAGTATATGATTTTTTTATTAGGGATAGCAATATTAACATTAGGAGTATCAATGACAGTAAAATCAGATATTTGGGCAGGTTCTTATGATTCTATAAATTTTGCTATTGCAGATATATTAAACACAAAAGTATCTTTAGCAATAAGTATGACAGCTTTTCTTGTATTAATAATAACAGCGTATATAAGAAAAGGATTTATAAGAATAACAACATTTATAACATCTGTTATAATGGGATTGTTTACAGATGTGTGGGTTAAAGTGGTTGATTTAATACCAGTTGATACGATTTTAAATAAATTGATATTATTTATAGTTGGAATGATACTTGTGTGTTTAGGAATAGCACTTTATATGATACCAAAGTTACCAACTAATCCAACAGATGATTTAATGGTAGCATTAACAGAAAAAAAACTTAGTATAAAAAAATCTAAAATGATTATAGATATTATATGTATAGTTTTAGCATTCATTTTAAAAGGACCAATAGGTATTGGAACAATAGTACTTACATTTTTGGTTGGTCCTATGGTAGATATGTTCTATAAGATACTTATAAAATATATAGATTTTAATGAACTAGAAGAATCATTGAGTTAATAAATAAAAAAGTGTAACTTATATTAAAATGGATCCTATATGGTGGACACGAGAAAAAGCGTGTCTGTCTATAATGGGATCTTTTTTTGTACAATATTAACTAAGAGGTGATTATAAGATGAGTAAAA
>NZ_CATXCO010000028.1:0-16462 GCF_958366745.1 uncultured Romboutsia sp. | reverse complement strand
AAGAAAATAGCCATTTAATATAAGTAAAAATGGCTATTTTGTCTACAATCTGAAACTCATAAGATATTAAATCTTATGAGTTTTTTATTATGCAGATTAAAAAATAAATATATTTTTATATTCAAAAATATCAAAGTAAGAATATATCTAGAACTAGAATCATAAGTATAAAAATAATATAAAACTTATGAGGAGATGAATAAATGAAAAAATCGATTATAATAATATTTTTATTTATTTTGGGGACAAGTAATATACTTATAAAGTCTAAAAATACAAAAGTAACTTATAATAAAAATGAAATAATATCAGCGTCATATGTAATTCCAGAGGATCTAGAGGAATTAGATGAGAATGCACCTATAATATTAAAAGGAAGTTTTACAGGAAATAGAAAAATAGATGAAGATACTAATATAGTGGGGCCATCAACAATATCAGAATTTAAAGTAGATAAAGTGTACAAAGGTAGTATAGAAAATGACATAATTTCTGTACTAGAGCCATTTGAGATAAAAGATAATAACTTTACAAATATAGAGGGATATATTCCTATGGAGGAAAATAAAGAATATATACTTTTTTTAAGAGAAAATGATATATCAGAAGGAAAACAATACACTATTAAATTTATAAGTTTTGGAAAATATAACACATCAAAAGAAGATAATATAGTCAATCAAAAATCAAGCATAAAATATTTAGAAGAAGTAAAAGATAGTGAATTTATAAGTGAATCTCAAGAAATATGTGATACATATATTAATATAAAAGGTGAAGTTTTAGATAAATATTTATATAAATAAGGAGAGATTGAGATAGTGAAACGAACATATATAATAATGATAATAACACTCATACTTACAGCTATAAATAATATATCTTATGCAGATGTGTTAAAGGGAGAAAATGCATATAATGTATTTAGAATAAATGATTATAAAAATATTAAATATAAGATAGATGAATCAAATACCAATAAGTACCGAAATCATACAGATGCATGGAAAAATGCAATTAATAGTTTTGAGGCTGATACTTTTGGCGAAATTGGATTTATAAAATCTGAAGTTAGTGAATCAAAAATAACTATGACCTCAGTTAATAGTTCAAAAGAGGAATGGTTAGGACTTTCAAGGTCTACTATATCTACAAATTCTAATGGAGTGTCAAATTTACAAAAATCTCAAAATTATCTAAATCAATATACAATACAATCTTTCGATTTATCAAAAGAACATATAAATGAAGTAGCACTACATGAATTAGGTCATAGTTTTGGTCTGAAGCATCAGCCTCAGGAGTATGAGAATAAAACCATAATGATACCATATTTAAATGTAAGTAAGCCATCTAAAGGTGAGTTAAAGAATATAGACAAGTATAATTTAATTTATTCATATAGTTCAGGAAATGATTGGATAAATCACTGGTCAGCAGATAATATAAAAAATGCTATAAATTATGGGTGGATAGATGACACTACCTATTTTAGACCAAATGATAGCATAACTAGAGCTGAATTTGTTGAAATGATTAATAGAAAATTTGAAATAAGTAGATCTAGTGGAAAGATTTTTTCTGATACTGTAGACCATTGGGCAAAAGATGAAATAGATATAGCGTTTACTAATAATGTATGTGTAGGAAACTCTGAGTATAGTTTTGAACCGGATAGACATATTACAAGGCAAGAAGCAACTAAAATGTTAGCAAATTATATGCAATTAATAGATAAAAATCATGATAAAATAATGAGATATTCAGATTACTTAAATATAGCTCATTGGGCTATAGACGAGTTTGAAGCTATTGTTGAACGAGGATATATAATAGGTACTCCTGAAGGGATGCTAGTGCCACAAGGAAATTTATCAAGAGCAGAAGCGATAGTTATTTTATCTAGGATATAAGAATATTGATAATATATTGAGGAATTAAGAAATATGATGTATTTGTGATTGGAAATTTGGTGAAAAACACTATAAAGTGATGAAGGGATGTTAGCCAATTTTGTATATAAAACTGATAAACTTAACTAGAAAGATACTTTGCTAAAGATTAGGGGGGAATAGAGAGTGAAACGTATAGTTAATAGTATAATATCAGTTATATTGGCTATATCAATGGTATTGTGTACAAATTTGATTAATGTAAATGCACAAGAGAGAAGTACTCAATTATCTAAAGGACAGTATTTAATAATTAACTCAAAGATAAACAAATTAGGGTATTTTAAAGATGGAGTATTGGTTAAAGAGTTTTCTGTTGCAACAGGCAAATCATCGACACCAACACCACAAGGTAAGTTTAAAATAGTAAATAAAATAAAAAATAGACCATATTATAGTGGAGGAATTCCTGGAGGCAGCCCTAATAATCCACTTGGAGATAGATGGTTGGGGCTTCATGTAGGAGCAACTTACGGGACCACTTATGCAATACATGGAAATAATAATGCTAGTAGTATAGGTAAGCATGTAAGTGGTGGGTGTATTAGGATGCATAATAGTGAGATTCGATGGTTATTTGATCAGATTAATGTAGGAGCATATGCTATAATTGACAACTCAGATAAAACATTTGTTCAAATTGCTGCTAAGTATGGAATAAAGTTAGCGGGTGTAGAATCACAGAATATAAAAAATTTAAAGAGAGCTTATAATGAGTTTATAAATTATAAAGGAATGGATTTATTAAGCAAGGATAGTATAATAACGAATATAAATGATGTAGAAAGTATTTTAGCATCTAAATATAATTATATAAATGCATATAATAAACTAAATTCTAGTGAAAAAAATAATGCTGAAGTTAAAGAAATAAATACTAATTTTAATAGAATAATAGAACTAGTTGAATTTGCTCAGGCTAGTATACGATTTTATAATAACATAAGTATAAATGCAGATTATATTGCTCAAGATATAGATTGGACTAGAAGACTTAATACATATGATAGCGATGAATTTGGAACAAGAGGAAAGGCACTTAAAGAGTATAATGATATAGTTGGTTTTGAAAATAAAGATAATTCAGCAAGGATTAAATATTTGGATAAAATATATACTGAAAGTGTGCTATTTTTAAATGTAATTGAATATATATATAATGGTGAGATAGATAATGCAAGATATACAGCAAACTTAATAGCTGATAGTAGATTAAGCTCTGTAGCAAATATAGAAATAAGAAAACAAAGTGATATAATAGACCATTGGGCAGAATCAAATATAAAAGAAGCCATGGAAAATGGATGGATAGATACTACGAATACTTTTAGACCTAATGATAGCATAACAAGAGCAGAGTTTATTAAAATAGTAAATAGAAAATTTAATTTTACAGAACTTGAAGATATCTCATTTATTGATGTAAATAAAGAGGCTTGGTATTATGAAGAAGTCCAAAAGGCATTTAAAGCAGGATATATAAAAGGTAACGGAGATAACACTTTTAAACCAAATAATCCAATAACAAGAGAAGAAGTTGCAGTAATTATAACGTCAATAATGAATAATAAACAAGAAAACTTAGAAAAAATATTTTGGTACAAAGATTATGATATGATATCTTCATGGGCGACAAGCTCTTTAGAAGGGGCTGTAAGCAATGGATATATGGGAGTGTTAGATACACATCTAAGACCAAAAGATAATATAACTAGAGCAGAATCTGTAGTAACTTTACAGAGGGTAAAATAAATGAAAAAGTATAGCTAAATTTTTAAAAATTTAGCTATACTTTTTCATTTATTTATTAAAATTATATACAATTAAGACGAAAAATGGTAGAATTATAATAGTGCAAACTTACATTTAATAGAAAAATATCAATAAATATCTTAATAGATATATATATTATTGTGAAAAATATAAAATAAAGAAAAAAGGTTAAAAAATATATTATAAAGTTAGGAGGTATATTGTGGATAATAAACTTATATATAATAAAGCTGCAAGCTTAGCTACAGCATCAGATAGGGAATCATATAAAGAAATGAATTTTATATACAAGTTTATAAAAAGGGTTTTGGATATAGTATGTTCTATATTAGGGATAATTGTATTGTCTCCAATATTAGTAATAGTATCAATACTTATAAAATTAGAATCAAAGGGTCCGATAATTTTTAAGCAATTAAGAGCAGGAAAAGGTAGTAAGCCTTTTTATATATACAAATTTAGAAGTATGAAAATAGAAACACCTAATATAGCCACAAATGATTTTACTGATTCTCATGTATATATAACTAGAATAGGTAAAATAATAAGAAAAACTAGTATAGATGAAATACCGCAACTTTTTAATATATTAAAGGGAGATATGAGTATAGTTGGCCCAAGACCAGTTATATTAGAAGAAGTTGATTTAATTGAATTAAGAAAATCATATAATATAGATAAAATTTTACCAGGAATTACAGGATGGGCTCAAATTAATGGACGAGATAATATAGGAAATGAAGAAAAAGTTAAATATGACTAAGAGCTTTACAATGGATTTATATATTATAGTAATGACGGCCTTAAAGGTTTTAAAAAGATCGGATATAAAAGATTAGAAATTTTAGTATAACCTATTGTTTTATAAGCAATAGGTTATACTATTTATAGAAATAAAAAGCTGGAGGATTATATGAAAGTATTAATTTCTGGGTACTATGGTTTTTATAATATAGGAGATGAAGCCATACTCAAATCTATAATAGAAGCACTAAGAAATGAAGATCCTAATATTGATATAGTAGTACTATCAAATGACGTTGAATATACAAAAAATACATATAAAGTAAATGCCATTAACAGATGGAAATTAAATGAAATATATAAAGAACTATTAAAATGTGATGGGCTTATAAGTGGAGGAGGAAGTTTATTTCAAGATGTGACAAGCTCACGATCAATACTTTACTATACAGGAATAATATGGCTTGCTAAACTTGCTAAAAAACCTATTTTTATTTATGCTCAAGGTGTAGGTCCTATAGAGAAAAAAAATAATAGAAAAATCGTAGGTAGATTTTTCAACAAAGTAGATTATATAACGCTTAGAGATAAAGAATCAAAAGTACTTCTTAATTCTATTGGAGTACGAAAAGATATAGATATAGTACCTGACCCAGTTATGGGTTTTAATATTGAAAATTACGAGTTTGAGCTTCCTAAATACTATATAAATGATGATTATATAACGGTTAGCATAAGAGACTGGAAAAAAAATAATAGCGAATTTCAAAAAAACATAGCTTTGACTTGTGATAAAATTGTTGAAAGTGGAATTAATGTAGTATTTGTGCCTATGCATGGGAAATATGATGAAACAGTATCAAAACAAGTAGCTAGTCTTATGAGGCATAATTCAACGGTACTTTCTAAAGATTTAACTATGGAAGAAAAAATGATGTATATAAAAGGCTCTAAACTTATGATTGGAATGAGACTTCATGCACTCATATTTGCAGCAACAGTAGGAACTCCAATGATAGGTATATCTTATGATCCTAAAATTGATTCATATTTAAATCTTATAGAACAGCCATCAATAGGAAATGTAGACACAGAATGGAGCCCACTAGAACTAACAAATATGGCTTTAGATATAATATCTAATTATGATATAGAAAAAATAATATTAGGAAAAAAAACATTTAAACTAAAATCATTAGCGCCAGATACAGCTAAAAAGGCACTAGAGACGTTTAGGAGAAAAATAGTAAATTAATAAGGAGAAGATTATGAGTAAAGTAGCAAAGGCAGCAGTTGGCCTTATGATAGTTACAATACTATCGAAAATAATAGGCTTTGCTAGAGAACAGGTACTATCATTTGTATACGGTGCAGGCATGTACACTGATATATATTTTGCAACGATGAATATACCAAATGTTATATTTGCAGCAATAGGTGCGGCATTATCTACAACATTTATTCCATTATATTGTGATATAAATGCTAATTTAGGAGAAAAAAAGTCTCTAAAATTTACAAATAATATATTAACTATTGTATTTATTATCTGTATATTAATTGCTATACTAGGCTTTATATTTACAGAACCACTACTTAAAATATTTGCTTTTGGTTTTGAAGGGGAGAGACTTGCAATAGGAGTCAAATTTACAAAAATATTGATATTTAGTGTAATATTCATAGGAATTTCAAATGTACTGACTGCGTATTTACAAGTTAAGAATAACTTTACCATACCAGGATTAATAAGCTTACCTCAAAATATAATTGTTATAATATCGATTATATTAAGTGCAAAGTATGGGCCTTATGTCTTGATTTGGGGAACATTAATAGGCATATCAAGTCAAGTTATATTTCAGTTACCATTTGCATATAAAGTAGGATATAGATTAAAGCCTCAGATTGATTTAAAAGATAGTCATTTAAAGAAGATGCTTGTTTTAACAGGTCCTGTTCTTGTCGGTGTAGCAGTAAATCAAGTTAATATTATGGTAGATAAGAACTTAGCATCTTTATTGCCAGAAGGAAGTATATCAGCTTTAAACTTTGCAGATAGGCTTAATAACTTTATATTAGCACTTTTTATTACGTCGATAGTGGCAGTGGTTTATCCTATGCTTTCAAAATTATCGCACGACGATAATAAAGAAAAGTTTAGTGAGTATATTGTAAAGAGCTCAAATAGTATAATACTTTTAGTTATACCTATATCAATAGGTGCTATTGTATTATCTAAACCTATAGTTAAATTACTTTTTGAAAGAGGAGCATTCGATATTAGCGCTACATTAATGACTGCAAGTGCATTATCCATGTACTCAATAGGATTAGTAGCATATGGACTTAGAGATATAATCAATAAAGTATTTTATTCTTTACAAGATACGAAGACACCGATGATTAATGGTGCAATAGCTATGGGATTAAATATAGTTTTAAATATAATATTTGTGAAATTTATGGGGCATGCAGGACTTGCTTTAGCTACAAGTCTATCCGCTCTTATATGTACTTTCTTATTATTTTATAGTTTAAGAAAAAAAATAGGGAACTTTGGTCAGGAAAAAATATTAACAACTGCTATAAAGTCGCTTTTATCAGCAATTTTAATGGGGGTATGTGTGACTTTTGCTCATGCATTTATTATAAATCATACGGGAACAGGGTTTATAGGACAAGTTATTTCTATATTAGTGTCAGTATTAGCAGGAGTAATAGTGTATGGAATATCTGTAATAATTCTAAAAATAGAAGAAGTATCTATGATAATTGATTTACTAATGAAAAAAATAAGAAGATAAAACACAGACCTGCTAATAGATGTTAGTAGGTCTATGTTTTAGTATATAAAAAAAAATACATTTATGGTACAATTATTTTGTATGCTATAAATTGATATGGGTGATAAAATACAATCTATTACGAATATATACAAAATATAGAAATTATTTAAGGAGGAAAAAATGTCAAATATTTTAGAAAAAAAGTTTTTTTATTTATTTATTATTTTACAACCAATACTAGACTTGTTGACATCTTTTATGAGTAGAAATATGGACTTACCTTTAACAATAGGTATAATAGCAAGAAGTCTATTTATGGTATATATGTTTATGTATGCATTATTTGTTTATAGACCACAAGGGAGAATTTATAAATATTCTAGATGGATACTAATAGGTATAGGTGTATATATAATTACTTTTTTAGGATATACATTATTAAGTAAAGATACATCTATAATTACAGAAATAAAAGGTGTTATAAAACTATTTTATTTCCCTATAGTATTAACTGGAGTATTTATACTTAATGAAAAAGATAGCTTGGAGATTTCTAATAACTTTTTGATGTATTTATTATTAGGATATACAGGAGTAATATTTATCGCAACAATAACAGGAACTTACTTTAGAAGCTACAATGAATATTTATATGGTTTAGGAACAGTAGGGTGGTTCTTTGCGGCGAATGAAATTGGATCTATAATTGCTATACTTACACCATTTACAATAATAAATATTATAGAAAATAAGCTTAATATAGTTAATATTATATCTATAATATTGTGTATTTTATCCTCTTTATATATGGGTACAAAAGTTCCTTTTATAGGATTTATAGGTAGTTTAGGTATATTAATGGTATATATAATATTTACATATATATTCACAAAAATAAAAAAAATATCGACTTCACTAAATTATAAGAAGATAAGTATATATGTAATTACAATAGGTATTGTATTCTGTGGGCTATTTTATAAATCACCTGTATATAAGAATTTGATATTTAATTATGGACATATTGTACACAAAATTGTCCAATTTATAGAAGGACCAAAAGATGAAAATCCTGCTACTAAGCCTATGGATCCCAATGAAGAAGTAGTAGTAGTAGAACCAGAAGAACAAGAACCAGAAATCAATATGCATATAAATCAAGATGATTTAGTTGGTTCATTGTTAAGTAATAGAACGGCAGTTGCTGAAGAAATTAAAAATATATATAAGAAGTCATCTATAGTTGAAAAATTAGTAGGATTGGGTCATGTAATAGAGATAAAATCAGGAATATCTACAGATAAAACTATAGAAATGGATCAATTAGATATATTTTATAGACATGGTATAGTAGGGACAATATTATACTTTGGACAGTTAATAATGTTGATAGGAGTTATAATAAAATCATTGTTTAGAAATGCGAGATACTTATTAGATTTAGATATTATAACTTGTATGATAGCTATATTCTTAGGTATAGCAATAGCTTTCTCATCGGGACATGTTCTAACTGCCCCTGCAGTAAGTATTTTTATAATACTTTCAATAATAAAACTATATAATAAAGTGGTAGAAGGGAATTAGTATGAAAATTTCGATAATAATGCCGACGTATAATGATAGTAGTACTATAATAGATACAATTGATAGTGTTGCTAATCAAAGTTACAGTAATTGGCAATTGATTATTATGAATGATGGTTCTACAGATAATGTAGAAGATGTAATAAAACAATATAGAGATAATAGTGTTCATAAGGAAAAAATAGAATACTATAGTCAGAAGAATCAAGATCAATTAAATGCTATAAGGAACTGTATAGATTATATTAAGGGAGAATTTGTTTATATACTTCACTCTGATGATTTATTACCAGATGATAATTTGTTTATGCGATTAGTAGAAGAAGCAAAAGCAAACCCAGATACTAAAGTATTTATAGGTGACTTAATTACTATTGATGAAAATAACAATATAACTGGAAAATTAGAAGTATTAAAGTACGCTAAGGATAAAAAGATGCTGCCTACTTTAATGCTGTGGTTAGGTAGAAATTTATATGTAGATGTAATATTTGCTAAAAAGGAAACTTTTATTAAGGAAATTTATAATTCTTATTTAATATGGAATATGCCGTTTTGGGCAAACTTATCAGAAAAAGCTGATATGCTTGATGTAAAAAATGTAGATTTTCCAATGTTAAAATATAGACTTCATAGTGGAAATTATATAAATAACGAAATTGGAAAATTAAATGTAATAAATGGTGAATTAAGAACTGTAACTAGACTTATGGAATTTTATAATATACCGATGTATAAGACACAATTTTATATATATAGAATTTTTAACAAATTAAAATTAGCATCTAATTTCTCTCCATTATACTTCAATAGAGAAGAAAAAAATAAAGGATCTATAGTAGAATTTGTCATACAAAAAAGATTTGGAAATGAATATGATAAAAATATATTTCTGAAAGGACTGGTAGAATTCTATAAATCTGATATAAGTAGAAAAATATATATAAAAGATATTGACGAAAATGAATTTATATATAAAGGAAAGGATATGAGATTGTTCAATAATAGATTATTAAACAATGAACTATCAGAGCTTTATTTATATATAATCAACGAAATGAAAATAGGATTTAATGAAATAGTAGTGAGTAATAAAGAGGATATTGATAAGGCTATTGATATAACTAAGTTCTTATGTCTATATCCGTATGTAAAAGTATCATTAAAAAATAATATTTAGAGGTGAAAATATGGCAATACCTAAGATAATACATTATGTATGGGTTGGGAACAATGAAAAACCTAAAGATATAAAAAGATGTATGGAAACTTGGAAAAAGCATCTAAAAGATTATGAAATTATAGAATGGAATGAGAAAAATTTTGATATAGATTCTAATAAATTTGTAAAAGAGGCTTATGAAGCTAGAAAGTGGGCTTACGTTAGTGATTATATAAGAGCGTATGCTATATATAACTATGGAGGGATATATCTAGATACAGATGTATTAGTTGTTGAGAGTTTAGATTCATTATTAGATAATAGAGCATTTGTAGGATATGAAAATCCACAATATCCATTTACCGCTGTATTTGGAGCAGAAAAAAATCATCCTTTTATAAAAGATATGCTAGATTATTATGATAATAAATCTTTTGAATTTGATAAGAATAATCAGTATGATAAAGTAAATACAAAGACGGTATCAGATATACTTATAGAAGATTATGATTGTAAGATAGGAAACCAAGAACAAATGTTAAGGGAAGGGATAAAAGTATACAAAGATGATGTTCTTTGCAACCCATCAGTGAATTCAAAAACAATACACATATTTACTGGAACATGGCTAGAAGGAAATAGTAGTTTTGTAAGAAATGTAAATAAATTTATAAAACTAAGGCTTACTAATAAGTCTAGGTTAAAATTATATTCATATTATCGAAATATAAAATTTAAATAGTTTAATTAAGGAGATTAATATGGATTTTTTATTAAGTTCAAATTTAATAGTTGGCTTTATACTGATACAGCCAATCTTAGATTTAGTAACTTCACTTGCGGTTAGGAATATGGAACTACCTATAACATTAGGTCTAGTAATAAGAAGTTTATTCATGGTGTACTTATGTATTTATGTATTAGTTACTAAATCTAATAATAATAAATTAATAAAGTATTCAAAGATAGCTTTAAGTATGATATTAATTTATATAACATTTTTTTTAGTATTTATTATCTTTAGTAAGGATAGAAGTTTGATTTTAATTGAAGTAAAAGGAATAATAAAATCTTTTTACTTTCCAATAGTTTTATGTGGATTGTTTGTATATAATCAAAAAGATAAAATTAATATCTCTAATAAGTTATTAGTTTTAACATTAATGATATATACATCAACGATATTTATAGCAACCGTAACCAATACATACTTTAATAGTTATAATAGTAATGGATATGGTTCGGTAGGATGGTTCTATGCAGCTAACGAAATAGGATCAATAATGGCAATATTAATTCCTTTTACTATTTCTAGTTTAGTAAATGATACAGAGAGATTGTTAAATACCTTGGCATGTGCAATATGTATAGCAAGTACAATGTTTTTAGGAACTAAAGTACCATTTTTAGCTTTGGGTGGAACAACAGTATTTATAATAATCTATTATATAATCTTGAATATATATAATAAATTTAGCTCTTATTATAAAAGAGATTTTAATCTGAAAAGAATAATATTAATGATGTCTACAATATTAATATCTATGATATTAATATTCCCGTTTTCTCCATTATATAAAAATATACAACGTAATTATGGAGATATTATACAGAGAATAGTGAATAATATAAGCCATAATAAAGTAGACCAAAATACTCAAATAGAAGATAAAGATAACTTAGATCCTGTTAGCAAAGATGAAATAGTAACAGCTGTTTTAAGCAAAAGAACTATATATGCGGATATTATTAAACAAAAATTTAACAATAGTAGTTGGATAGATAAACTATTTGGTATTGGTTATAACGTTGAGATTAGAGATGAGATTTATGCCAAAAAGACAATAGATTCTAAACAATTAGAATTATTGCAAAAACTTGGGTTTATAGTTGAAATAAATGACGAGGTATATACACAAAAAACTATAGAACTAGATCAATTAGATATTTTATATAGACATGGGATATTAGGGTTTACTGTGTACTTTGCTCAATTTTTAGCAATTATTATACTTATAGCGAAGCAAATAATTTTTAAAAGCAAATACTTATTAAATTTAGACATAGTTATATGTATTATAGATATAGTATTGGCACTAGGAATAGCATTTACAGCAGGACATATATTAACTGCACCCGCTGTAGGTTTCTTTTTGATAACATCAACAATAAAATTATATAATGAGATATTTAATAAAGTAGTATAAATAATAAAAGGATGAATTGAGGTGTTTGTTTTGTGTAAAGTTACAATACTTGCACTGCACTTAGGATACGGTGGAGTTGAAAAAGCAATATCATCGCTTAGTAATATTTTAATTGATAAATATGATGTAGAAATTATATCAGTTTATAAATTATATGATAAGCCAGCTTTTTATATTGATGATAGAGTTAAAATAAAATATCTATTAGATACTGAATTATCACCAAATAAAAAAGAGCTTAAAGATGCTATAAGAACTAAAAATCCAATTAAGATTTTAAGTGAAGGACTAAAAAGTGTAAAAATACTAAAACTTAAATCTTCTAAAATGATTGATGCAATAAAAAATATTGATTCGGGTATTGTTATATCAACTAGAATAGAACATAACAAACTATTATCGAAATATGGAAATAAGAATCTAATCACTATAGCTCAGGAACATACTTATCATAATGAAAATGAAAAATATATAAAAGACTTAGTTGAGTCATGTAAAAATATAGACTATTTTATGCCGGTATCGCAAATGTTAACAGATTTTTATAAGAAATATTTTGAAGGTACAAAAACTAACTGTGTATTTATACCTCATAGCTTAGACTATATTCCAAGAGAGGTATCAGCATTAGAAAGCAAAAAAATAATTTCGATTGGAAGATTATCTCCGGAAAAAGGATTTGATGATTTATTAGATGTATTCAAAATAGTAAATAATCAAAAGAAGGATTGGAAACTGGATATAATTGGAGATGGAGTATTAAAAAATCACTTGATTAACAAAGTTAAGGAGTATTCATTACAAAATAATGTAATAATACATGGATATAAAGATAAAGAATTTATAAATAAACAACTATCAAGCTCATCTATATATGTTATGGCATCGCATGAAGAATCATTTGGATTAGTATTAATAGAAGCACAATCTTTTGCATTACCATGTATAGCATTTGATAGTGCAAAAGGTGCTTGTGAAATTATAGATGATAAAGTAAATGGATATTTAATAAAAGATAGATCTAAAAAAGATATGGCTGATAAAATTATTAAACTTATAGATGATATAGAAGTAAGAAGAGATATGGGAAGACATAGTAGAGAAAATTCATATAAGTACTCTAAAGATAATATATCATATATGTGGTTTGAATTTTTACAATACATATCTAGTAAGCAATAGGTGATAGGATGATTAATTATATAAAAAAAACATATAGAGGAAATAAAGAATCTTTTTTTAAAGTTTTAGAAAATAATCTAGTAAACAATAATAAAATGTTTATAGTAACCGCTAACCCTGAAACTTTTATGAAGGCAGATTCTATAAGTGAATTTGATAAAGCTTTAATGAAACCAGATACTACAATAGTCCCGGATGGAATAGGTGTAGTTAAAGCAGCGAATTATATAGGAATAACTGAAATAAATGAAAGAATTACAGGTGTAGATATAAGTTATAAATTATTAGAACTTGCTAATAAATATAGCAAATCAATATATCTTTTAGGCGCTAGTAAGGACGTTATTGAATTAACTGTTAAAAATATAAATAAAGAATATCCTAAAGTTAATATACTTGGGTATTCAGATGGATATGTAGATAATAAAGATGATATATTTAAAAGAATAAAAAATATATCTCCTGATATCGTACTAGTTGCATTAGGAGTTCCAAAACAAGAATTACTTATAGCTAAACATTATGATAGTTTTTCAAAGGGGATATTCGTAGGTGTTGGAGGAACATTTGATGTTATAAGCGGAACTAAAAAAAGAGCTCCTCAAATTATACAAAAACTAAATATTGAATGGCTTTACAGAATAATTGGTAATAAAGAGAGAATAAAGAGATTTTATGATAGTAATGTAAAGTTTATTTTTAAGTTAAGAAAATTAGTAAAAGAAGAAAAATAAAGGTAGGAAGTGTGACAACATGAATAAAATTAAGGTTATGACTATATTTGGAACAAGACCTGAAGCTATAAAAATGGCACCATTAGTTAAAGAACTAGAAAAGAGAGAAGAAATAGAAAGTATAGTTTGTGTTACAGCACAACATCGTCAAATGTTAGATCAAGTATTAGATACATTTAATATTACTCCAGATTATGATTTAAATATAATGAAGCAAGGGCAAACTTTAGTTGATATAACAACTAGAGCATTACAAAGTTTAAGTGAAGTTATATCGCAAGTTAAGCCTAATATAGTTCTAGTTCATGGAGATACAACAACAACACTATCAGGAAGTTTAGCTGCATTTTACAATCAAGTTTCTGTAGGCCATGTTGAAGCAGGTCTTAGAACATATGATAAATATTCTCCATTCCCTGAAGAAGTAAATAGACAAGTTACAGGGGTTATAGCAGATATGCATTTTGCTCCTACACAAGTTTCTAAAAATAATCTATTAAAAGAAGGCAAGAAAGAAGAAACTATATACGTAACAGGGAATACTGCTATAGATGCATTAAAAACTACTGTAAAAGATGAATATTATCATCCTATATTTGATAAAATTGGAAATGATAAAATGATACTTTTAACGGCTCATAGACGTGAAAATTTAGGTGAACCTATGAAAAATATGTTTAGAGCTATAAAGAGAATAGTAGAAGAGTTTGATGATATACAAGTTGTTTATCCTGTTCATTTAAATCCTTTAGTTAGACAGGCTGCAGATGAAGTATTAGGAGATAATAGTAAAGTACATCTTATAGAACCTCTTGAAGTATTGGATTTCCACAATTTTTTAAATAAATCTCATATAATAATGACTGATAGTGGAGGCATACAGGAAGAAGCACCATCACTTGGAAAACCAGTCCTTGTACTTAGAGATACAACAGAAAGACCCGAAGGTGTAAATGCTGGTACTTTAAAATTAGCAGGAACTGATGAAGAAGCTATATATAAATTAACTAAAGAATTATTAACAGATAAAAATGAATATGATAGAATGAGTAAATCATCTAACCCATATGGAGATGGTATGTCTAGTAAGTATATAGTAGATTCAATAATAAAAAAATTTAGTTAAAATAAAAATGAAATATATATTACAAATGTAGTATATATTTCATTTTTTTGCATAATTCAGATATATTTAAAAGTAGAAAGGAGAACTATGTATTTAAATAATTATTTCAGTAAACACACAACAAACAATCTAAAAGCTGTTGCTATAATTTTAGTTATATTAGGCCATTTGGGTTTTATAAATAAATCAGGTGCATGGGGAGTAGGTATATTTTTACTACTATCTGGATATGGTCTAACTCAATCATATATAAAATCGGGAATTATAGGTTTCTTTAAGAAAAGATTACTAGCAGTTATATTGCCTTACTCTATAGTAATGATCATTTGGATATTTGTAGATTATATATTAGGTAATAAATACAGAATATTAACCATAGGAACATCTATATTAGGATTGAACTTTAAGTCAGTTATAGATGTTACCATGTGGTACATTTCTTTTTTAATATTGTGGTATATTGCATTTTTTTGTATATTTAAATTAATTAAAAATAATTATTTTAAGATAATTACTATGTTTATATTCTCATATATAGTTTACTATAATCTATATGAGTTATTTGATCAAAACGTAGGTGTTAGATTATATACTTTATTATTTCCTATAGGTGTATTCCTAAGTTTTTTATTTTCTAAAGAATTAAATATATCCGAGAGTATGTTAAAAAGTATATTAGGACATTTAATTCTATTTAGTTTTATACTCTTTGAAATATCACTAAATAGAAGTTATGATTATAGATATTATACAATATCTATAATCATGTTTTCAATAATGATTATATCTATTTTTATGCTTATGAACGATTTTGAGTCTAAAATATTATCTTTTATAGGTAATATTTCTTTTGAATTATACTTATTTGAAGGGGTATTTATAAATAAATATAATTTTATATTTAAATTTATTAATAATAAATTTTGGGCGACATTAATTTATTTTATTTTAATAATTATACTATCTTATATTTACCATAGGATTGTTAAGAAAATAAATAAATATCTAAAATGATATAGGTGATTCAAAGTTTCTATATGCTTCAACTAGTAAAGGGGTAAGAGGAGATAGCTTAAGTTCTAGCTATTATAAAAGTAAATTTGTAAGTGCAAGCAAAATAATAAAATAATAAAAGAGACTCAATAGAGTCTCTCAGATTGTAGACAAAATAACCATTTTTACTTATATTAAATGGCTATTTTCTTT
>NZ_CATXCO010000027.1:0-16846 GCF_958366745.1 uncultured Romboutsia sp. | reverse complement strand
TAAGTGTCTTTTTTTGTTTATATATTTGTCTGATTTAATTATACAATTCAGGTAATAAAAAGGCACAGAGATAAAGTTTTACTCTATGCCTTTTTTAAATTATAATAAGTTATATACTTATTATAATATTAAAAGTTATATGGTTTTAATATTACTATATATTGGATAAAATTAAAGTATTACTTAACCTTAAAATTTGAAGAAAAATATTATTTAGATTAAAATAGACATATATCATTATTAGGAGGACGAAGATGAATTTAGATACGTTAAATCCTGCCCAAAGAGAAGCTGTAGAAAAAACAGAGGGGCCTGTACTTATATTAGCGGGAGCAGGTTCTGGTAAAACAAGAGTGTTAACAACAAGAATAGGGCATCTTATAGAAGATAAAGGTGTACAACCTGCAAATATATTAGCTATAACATTTACTAATAAAGCAGCAAATGAAATGAGAGAAAGAGTTGAAGAAACATTAGAGTCAGATGCAAGCGATATGTGGATAAGTACATTCCACTCTTGTTGTGTACGTATACTTAGAAAAGATATAAATAGAATCGGATATAATAGAAGTTTTGTTATATATGATAGTGCAGATCAGGTTACATTAGTAAAAGACTGTTTAAAAGAATTAAATTTAAATGATAAAGTATTTGAACCAAAGATGATTATAAGTACTATATCAGGTGCTAAGGATAAGTTATATGATCCTAAACAGTTTAAGGCAATGCACATGAATGATAATAGAATGAGTAAGATAGCAGATGTATATGCACTATATCAAGATCGTTTAAAAAGAAATAGTGCATTAGATTTTGATGATTTAATATTTAAAACAGTTGAACTTTTAAAGAGTGATAAAGAAGTTCTAGATTATTATAGAAATAGATTCAAGTATATAATGGTAGATGAGTATCAAGACACAAGTAAAGCACAATATGAGTTAATTAAAATATTAGCAAAAGAGCATCAAAATATATGTGTCGTTGGAGATGACGATCAAAGTATATATGGTTGGAGAGGTGCTGATATAAGAAATATACTTGAATTCGAAAAGGATTATGATGATGTTCATGTAGTTAAGCTTGAACAAAACTATAGATCGACTCAAATTATATTAGATGCAGCAAATACAGTTATATCTAATAACATAGAAAGAAAAAGAAAAAGACTTTGGAGTGAGAAAAAAGACGGAGAGCTTATAAAGATACAAGTAGCTCAAGATGAAATAGAAGAGTCAGATTTTGTTGCGGATATGATAGCTAAAATATCAAGAGAACAAAATAGATCATACAAAGATTTTGCAGTACTTTATAGAGCTAATGCACAATCTCGTTCTGTAGAAGATGCATTAAATAGAAGCCAAATACCATATAATATATATGGTGGTACAAAGTTCTATGAAAGAAAAGAAATAAAAGATTTAATTGCATATTTAAGAGTTATACAAAACCCACAGGATGATATATCTATAAAAAGGATAATAAATGTTCCTAGAAGAGGTATAGGCCTTAGAACTATAGAAAAAATAGAAGATAGAGCTAGTTTGAAACAAGAAAGTATATATTCTGTACTTATAGACATAGAAACAAATTCAGAAATCTCAACAAAAGCAAGAAATAGCATAAGTGAATTTGTAGATAATGTTATAGGAACATTAAGAACAATGAGAGAAGTATATCCTGTTAGTAAGTTAATAGAAAAGGTAATAGAATCTATCGACTATTACGGATATATAGATGAATTATATAAAGGCGATAAAGAAGAAGCCGAAGAAAGAAAAGATAACGTAAAAGAATTTATATCAGTAGCTATGGAATTTGAACAAAATAGTGAAGAAAAAGACTTAGAAACATTCTTAACAGGTGTTGCATTAACATCTGAATCAAGCGAAGAAGAGGAAATAGATAAAGTTTCACTTATGACAATTCATACATCAAAGGGACTAGAATTCCCAGTCGTGTTTATAGTTGGTATGGAAGATGGATTATTCCCAATAGCAAGAGCTGTAAGGTCTATGAGTGATTCGGAAATAGAAGAAGAGAGAAGACTATGCTATGTTGGTATAACAAGAGCTAAGGAGATTTTATATCTTACATTAACTCAAAAAAGAACATTATATGGAAAAACAAATCCATCGATTGCATCTAGATTTATGGAAGAGTTGCCTAAAGAATGTATAGAAAGATTAAACTCTGCAGAAAAAGAATTATCATATTCAAAAGCAAATTATAATGTATTAGATAAATATAAACAAAAATATATGAATACTATAAATAAAACTGCAGTTGCAAAACAAGTTAATGCAACTATTAAGAGTAATGAAAAAGAAACTAATATAGACGACATAAAACCAGGTGCAAGAGTACATCACCCTAAATTTGGAGTAGGAACAGTAGTTGGAATGATGGGTACAGATGTTACTATAGCATTTGAACAACAGGGGATAAAAAAGATAAACAAAGAATATACAACTTTAGATGTATTATAAAATATAAAAGTTTATTTTTTAGTAATGAAATATTATTAATAATATAAGCATTTATAAAAAAATAACTTATGATAAAAATATTTAGATAATTTTGTAAAAATAATTGCCTTAATTTTATATGTATAAATTAAGGCAATTATAATTATATAATTTAAAAAATTTTATATAAAATTTTATAAATAAGGAGTAGAGGTATGAATAGCAAAAAATTTGCAAAAAACTTAATAGATTTTATTTATAATAGTCCAACTGCATTTCATGCAGTTTCTACATCAAAGGAGTTATTAGATGCAAATGGATTTATTGAATTAGATTCATGTAAAATGTGGGATGTAAAAGTAGGTGGAAAGTATTATATAACTAAAAATTCATCGGCGATAGTAGCATTTACAGTAAACTCAGACAATATAGAAAAAGAAGGCTTTAGAATAATAGGTTCTCATTCGGATTCACCATCGTTTAGAATAAAGCCAAATGCAGAAATAGAATCTGAAAAAGCTTACTTAAAGTTAAATACAGAATGTTATGGAGGTCCAATATTAAGTACATGGTTAGATAGACCTCTAGGAATAGCTGGTAGAGTAATTATAAGAACAGATAATATCTTAAAGCCTAAAGAAGTAATAGTAAATCTAGATAAGCCAATCTGTATAATACCTAATTTAGCAGTACATATGAATAGAAATGTAAATGAAGGATATGCTTTTAATAAACAAAAAGATATGCTTCCTTTAGTAGGATTATTAAATGAATCTCTAGAGAAAGATAACTACCTTATAAAGGAATTAGAAAATAGACTAGGTGTAGATAAAGAGGACATAGTAGATTTTGATTTATTTTTATATGAGTTTGAAAAAGGATGCTTAATTGGTGCGAACGAAGAATTTATATCAAGTGGAAGACTTGATAATTTAGCTATGGCTCATGCAAGCTTAAATGCGCTAATAAATGCAAATAGTAACAAAGGAATAAATATAGTAGCTGTATTTGACAATGAGGAAGTTGGAAGCTCTACAAAGCAAGGTGCAGACTCAAATATGTTATTAAATATACTAGAAAGAATTTGTATATCACTAGGAAAAACTAGAGAAGAATTTTTTACATCTATGTATTCATCATTTATGATATCTTCTGATTTAGCACATGCAGTTCATCCAAATATTCCTGAAAAACATGACCCAACAAATAGACCTGTAATGGGTAAAGGTCCTGTTATAAAAATAAATGCAAATCAAGCGTATACTAGTGATGCATATTCTATATCTATATATAAATCTATCTGCAAAGAAAGTGGTGTTAAATATCAAGAATTTGTTAATAGATCAGATGAAAGAGGAGGAAGTACTCTAGGTCCGATATCATCTACTCATATAGACATACCATCAGTTGATGTAGGAACACCTATACTTGCAATGCATTCTATAAGAGAATTAGGATCTGTGGACGATCACTATAGTATATATAAAACATTTCATAAATTTTATGAGATATAATTAAGGAGGAATGAGATTTGAATATAGGATTATGTCTTTGTGGTGGTGGAGCCAAAGGAGCTTATCAAGCAGGGGTTATAAAGGCTTTATATGATAGAGGTATAAATAAATTTAATGCTATATCAGGAACTTCGATAGGTGCAGTAAATGGATATTTTATATTCACAAATAATGTTGAAAAGTTAGAAGAAATGTGGACAGATATTGATGCTCATATTGAACATTCTATAAAAATCGTGGATAACACTGTGGATAATTCGTCTATAATCGAAGTTTTATCTAATATTGATTATAAAAGTACAGAAAATCCTGACTTTTATGTAAACTATATAAATATAGAAAACAAATTACCAAAAGAGAAAATAGTAAATATATCAGAATTAAATAAAGAAGAAGGTTTAAAAAGTATAAAATATAGTTCATTGCTTCCATTTAATCCACAAGGGACAATGGGACTACATAATCAATTTATGAAGGATTTAAGTGAAGGTTTATATAATGGATACAATCTTGATGGAGGATTAGTTAATAATACTTTATTAAATCCACTATTAAACAAAAACTTAGATAAAATTATAGTTATATCAATGAAACATGATTATACATTACCAGATGAAATTAAAAATATTTGCAATGAAGATAATATAATAATTGTTAGACCTAAAACTGTATTTTATAAAAATGATACCTTAAGATTTGAAAAAGAATTTTGTAAACAAATATACTATGAAGGATATGAGATAGGTAAAAATCTGAACATTTCTATGTAAATAGAATTGTATTAAAAACATTGAATAAACTTTTAAATGTTAGTATAATATAAAAGTTCCTTAAACTTAGAAAAAATATATGGAGTTGATATAAATTATGGCAACTAAGAGAATAGCAGTTTTAGGTGGACCAAGATGTGGTAAAACTACATTAATTCAGCATTTATATGTCGAAATGAAAATAGCTGGATTAAATGCTGGTTATGCTCTAGAGTATTCAACTGAATACTTAAAAGATAAAGGTATGATAGAATCTATATCTGAACAATATGGAATCTACTTAGGTCAAAAGAAATTAGAAGATGAGTTATCAGTATTTGATTATGCTCTTACTGATTATGCAACATTTGTACCTTACATATATGGAAGATTTATGTTAGGTAACAAAGAAAGAACAAAAAAGGAAATACAAATATTAAAAGATTTATACTGTCTAGCTATAGAAGATATACAAGACTATGATATGATAGTTTATGTGCCTAGAGAATTTGGATATATACAAGATGGAGTTAGATGGCAAGATGAAGATATAGCACTTCAAATAGATGATGCTATATTAAGTTTCCTAAAGGCAGAAAATGTTAACTATGTAGAAGTAAAAGGATCAACAAAGGAAAGAGCTAAACAAATACTAGACTTATTAAATGTTGATTATCAAGAAACTATACAATTAAATGACGATGAAAAATAAGCTACTATTAATTTAGTAGCTTTTTTACGTTTAAGGATATTATAATACTTTAAAAAATGTGGATAACTTCTGAATGTAAGTAATATGAATAAATTGTTTTTGAGCGTAAAAAAGATTTTGAGCAACGGACGAAGTCGTTGGCGACATGAGCGAAGCGAATTTTTTATGTATAAGTAAATTATAGTATGAAAAGTTTTGTGGATAATTTATGAATATAAGTAATATAAATAACTTTATAAACGTAAAAAATGATGTTTTTTACAAATAGGTTTATCATTGGAGAAATTAGATAAGTAAATTTTTATATTTATAATTTACTTGCTTTATGGATAAATTATAAATGATATTATTATTGATATTAAGTATTTTATGATAGAAATATAAGGCTGAAATTTTATGTAAAAATTATTAAAATATGGTATATAATATATAAGTACATATTAAAACTAAAGGCAAATGAAAGGAAGATAGAAATATGGAAAATAAAAATCCTATAGTAACTATAGAAATGGAAAATGGAAAGAAGATAGTAGCAGAGTTATATCCACATATAGCTCCTAATACTGTTAAAAACTTTGTAACATTAGTAAATCAAGGATTTTACAATGGAGTTGGATTCCACAGAGTAATAGAAGGATTTATGATACAAGGTGGATGTCCTAATGGAAATGGAATGGGTGGACCTGGATACTCTATAAAAGGTGAATTCAGAGGGAATGGATTTACTAACAACTTAAAGCATGAAGCTGGAGTATTATCTATGGCTAGAACTATGGCTCCTAACTCAGCAGGTTCTCAATTCTTTATAATGCACAAAAACTCTCCACATTTAGATGG
Source organism: uncultured Romboutsia sp. (assembly GCF_958366745.1). Taxonomy (NCBI): domain Bacteria; kingdom Bacillati; phylum Bacillota; class Clostridia; order Peptostreptococcales; family Peptostreptococcaceae; genus Romboutsia; species uncultured Romboutsia sp. The sequence continues at coordinate 10,566 of NZ_CATXCO010000027.1, read as the reverse complement.
TCAATATGCTGCATTTGGTAGAGTAATAGAGGGAATGGATGTAGTTAATGAAATAGCTACAACTGCTACTGATAGAGCAGATAAACCTAAAACTCCACAAGTTATGAAAAATGTAACTGTTGAGACTTTTGGTAAGGATTATTCAGATGTAGAAAAAATGTAATTTATTTCCGTAATATTACATTAAATAAACTATTTACAATCTAATTACTTTGTTTTAAAATAATATAGATAAATCCTAAAAAACATTTATAGTAAAAAAACCAGTTAATATTTTAAACCTAAAAATTTAACCTACACTAATAATTTGGTTAAGAGATTAAATGAAGATTATACAAAAAAAAGGAAGGTAATTACCTTCCTTTTTTACTATATATTTTTAATTGCTGTAGTTAAGTTTGGAACTAATTGTTTCTTTCTAGAAACAACACCTTCTGCAAATACACCTTGAGATGCATCTACACTAAATGCTTCAGCTATTATTTTATCTTCAGCTTTGTATATTAAATAAGAACCTTCTTTTATTATGTCAGTTATTGCAAGTACTAACATATCATAATCAGTTGAGTTTATATGTGATAAGAACTCATCTTTTTTAGCAAATATAGAATCTATATCTAAAGTGAATACTTGTCCTATACCAACTCTTTTTCCGCTCATATCAAACTCTTTAAAGTCCATATTAACTATTTCTTCAATACTATATTCATCTAAAGATGTACCAGCTTTGAACATTTCCATAGCATAGCTTTCCATGTCAACATTAGCTATTTTACTTAACTCTTCACAAGCTAACTTGTCCATTTCAGTAGTAGTAGGTGATTTGAATAATAATGTATCTGATAATATAGCAGATAATAATAAACCAGCTATTTCGTAAGGAACTTCAACATTATTTTCTTTATACATTTGATATACTATAGTACAAGTACATCCAACAGGCATAACTCTTATAGATATAGGTACTTCAGTACTTATTTCAACTTTATGGTGGTCTACAATTTCAACTATATTAGCTTCTTCTATACCATCAGCAGTTTGAGCAAGTTCGTTATGGTCAACTAATATAACATCTTTACCTTTTACATCTGTTAATAATTCAGGTGCACTAACTTTAAAGTAATCTAGTGCGAATTGAGCTTCTTTTCTAACCTCTCCTAAAGCGTAAGGCTTAGCTTCAAAACCTAATTGATTTTTTAAATACGATAAAGCGATTGAAGAACATATAGAATCTGTATCTGGATTCTTATGTCCGAAAACTAATAAACTCATTTTATATCTCCTTTCAAAATATAATTAAAATAGTATTATAAATATTTAATAGCAAATTTAATTATCATATTTTAGTTTATACCATAAGTATATTTATTAATAACAAAAACATTATACCAAAAGGAGGAATTTATGTGTTACAAAAACGAAAAAAAATTAATAACGCACTTATAACATTGATGTTTTTAGCGTTATTAATAATTGGAACATATTTTATATCTAATAGATACAAAAAAGAAAGTATATATAAAGATAATATAAAAGTAATAAATACTTTAACTCAAGTGCTAGATATAAGTACTGTAAAATATAATTACAGCAATATCGTAGAAATAAAAAAGGATAAAAGTATTAGTAATATAAAAATACCTTTTACAGAAAAATCATTTATTGTAAAGTATAACGGAGTAATAAATGGAGGTGTAAAACCAGAAGATATAGAGATAGTAAGCAATACTGGAGATGAGATAATAATAGAAATTAAAACATGTCAAATTTTAGACCATTACATAGATGATGAAAACATATATGTTTATGATGTAAAAAACTCAATATTTAATAAGTTAGATATACAAGAGATATTAGAGGATATAAGTAATTGTAAAAAAGAATATGAAGAAAAAATTATAAGTGAAGGATTTATGGAAGAGATACAGAAAAATACAATTGTCAGTATACAAAATATATTAAAGGGGATTGGATATAAGACAGTAGTTATAAATTTTAAATAAAATTAACTTATTGTTTTATATAATAGGCTTATTATGTATTATAACTTTATAAAAAGATTTAAAACTATGAGAATACATATATTAGTGTAAAAAATATAAAAAAGGGATGGTTGTTTAAAATTTAACTATGCCTTTTTTAGTGTTAAAACATACTATAAATATAATTAAAATATATAAAAATAAAATAGAAACGGTTTCTTTTATTTTGAAAAAGAAAAAATGTTGACAGATTTAAGCGGATAGGATATTATCTAAGTATATCAAGTTTGTTAATTAACTAACATAGTTTTTTATAAAAAATTACTTCAAGGGGGAAAATATCGATGAGTAAGAATGTAAAGACAGAATTTAGTGTAGATAATATGATTAATGATTTAGTTACAAAAGCTAACAAAGCAAAAGATGAAATGTTAAAGTTAGACCAAGAAGCAGTTGATAAAATAGTTGCTGCAATGGCTAAAGCAGGTCTAGAAAAGCATATAGAGTTAGCTAAGATGGCAGTAGAAGAAACAAATAGAGGGGTATTTGAAGATAAGGTTACAAAAAATATATTCGCAACAGAATACATATACAATAGTATAAAGTACACAAAAACAGTTGGTGTAATTGAAGAAAACGATGAAGAAGGATATATGATGGTTGCAGAGCCAATAGGAGTTGTAGCAGGTGTTACTCCAGTAACTAATCCAACTTCAACTACTATGTTTAAAGCATTAATATCAATAAAAGGAAGAAATCCAATAATATTTAGTTTCCATCCATCAGCTCAAAAATGTTCAGCAGAAGCTGCAAGAATATTAAGAGATGCAGCTATAGAAGCTGGAGCACCAGAAAATTGTATCCAATGGATAGAAACACCATCTTTAGAAGCATCAAGCGCACTTATGAAACATAATGGAGTAGCTTTAATATTAGCAACAGGTGGACCAGGAATGGTTAAATCAGCTTATTCTTCAGGAAAACCAGCTTTAGGGGTTGGAGCAGGTAACGTACCATGCTTTATAGAAAAATCAGCAGATATAAAGCAAGCAGTAAACGATTTAATATTATCTAAAACTTTCGATAATGGAATGATATGTGCATCAGAGCAAGCTGTTATAGTAGAAGAATGCATATATGATGAAGTAGTAGGATTAATGAAGGCTTACAATTGCTACTTTGTTGATGGAAAAGAAAAAGAATTATTAGAAAAAACAGTAATAAATCCAGAAACAAAATCTTTAAATCCTAATATAGTTGGACAAACACCATATAAAATAGCTCAAATGGCAGGTTTTGAGGTTCCTAAAGATGCTAAAATGTTAGTAGCTGAAATAGGTGGAGTAGGAATGGATTATCCATTATCTAAAGAAAAATTAAGTCCAGTACTTGCATGTATAAAAGTAAAAGATGCTAAAGAAGGAATACAAAGATGTGTAGATATGACTGAGTTCGGGGGATTAGGACATTCAGCTGTTATACATTCAAACAACGATGATATAATATTAGAATTTAGTAAAAAAGTAAGAACGGGAAGATTATTAGTAAATGCACCTTCTACTCATGGTGCTATAGGAGATATATATAACGTAAATACGCCATCATTAACTTTAGGATGTGGATCTATGGGTAATAACTCTACTACAGACAATGTATCAGCAGTTAATTTAATAAATGTTAAAAAGGTTACTAAGAGGAGAGTAAATATGCAATGGTTTAAAGTACCTGAAAGAATATATCATGAAGTTGGTTCAGTACAATACTTAGAAAAATTACCTAATGTTGAAAGAGTAATGATAGTTACTGATAGAATGATGGTTCAATTAGGATACGTTGAAAAATTAGAGTACCACTTAAGAAAAAGAAGAAATCCAGTTATGATAGAAATATTTGCTGACGTAGAACCAGATCCATCTGTAGATACAGTATTAAATGGTGCTGAAGCAATGAGAAAATTCAAACCAGATACTATAATAGCTTTAGGTGGAGGATCTGCAATGGATGCTGCTAAAGGTATGTGGTTATTCTATGAAAATAAAGATGCAGATTTCGATGATTTAAGACTTAAGTTTATGGATATAAGAAAGAGAATATATAAATTCCCTAAATTAGGAAGACAAGCTAAGATGGTAGCTATACCAACTACTTCAGGTACAGGATCAGAGGTTACATCTTTCGCAGTTATAACTGATAAGGTAAATAACATAAAATATCCTTTAGCTGATTATGAATTAACTCCAGATGTAGCTATAATAGACCCTACATTTGTAATGTCTGTACCAGCAGCTGTTACTGCAGATACAGGACTAGATGTATTAACTCATGCTATAGAAGCTTATGTTTCTATAATGGCAACTGATTATACAGATGCTTTAGCTATGAAGGCTATACAAATGGTATTTGAATATTTACCAAAATCATATAAAGGAGCTAATACAGCTGAAGGAAAAGAAGCAAGAGAAAAAATGCATAATGCTTCTTGTATAGCAGGTATGGCATTTGCAAATGCATTCTTAGGTGTTAACCACTCATTAGCTCATAAATTAGGATCAGAATTCCATATACCACATGGTAGAGCTAATGCAATATTATTACCTCATGTAATAGAATATAATGCTACTATGCCAAGTAAGTTTGCTGCATTCCCTAAATATAAGTCATTCGTAGCAGATAAGAAATATGCTGAAATAGCAAAGGCTTTAGGATTAAAGGCTAATACTACAGAAGAAGGTGTTAAGAGCTTAGTTGAAGCTGTAAGAAACTTAATGAAAGAATTAAATATGCCAATGACTATACAAGCATGCGGTATAGAAGAAGAAACTTATTTTGCAGCTATAGAGAGATTAGCTTTAGATGCATTTGATGACCAATGTACTCCAGCTAACCCAAGATTACCATTAGTAAGTGAATTAGTTCAAATATATAAAGATATATATAAAGCTAAGTCTCCAATAAAGAAAGAGGAAAAAAAAATAGCTAAACAAAATGCATAAAATTCTGAAAATTATACTAGATTAATAGATAAAATTTAATATAATTAAATTATAAATAACATAGTTAATAAAGGGGCCTATTAAGGCCCCCTTATTTTTTAGTTAGACTTTAATTAAGATTTAAAGATTTTAACTTTTTCAAAGTCATTTTTTATATTTATTATACAGTTATCATAATTAACTTCAAAGTTAGCAAAAGCAGAAAATAAATCTATATCCCTCATTAAATGAACAGTCATTATATTACTTTCTTTATTTATTCTAAGTATTAATGATCTAACATAAGGAAATTGTATTCTAGAATTAAAAAAACTATCTCCATTAGTATCGATATCTAGACTACGATAGTTTATATCTATGAATAAATCTATGTCATTATCTTCTTCTCTTATAACTCTAAAATTAAAGTCAGTATCTAAGCATAACTTTCCTATATTTAGCATGTAATCACCTCTTTTAAGTACATTATAAGACAGTATTATACATTATATTTTTTAAAATTAATATAAAAAGAGCCTCTGTTGGGGGAAACAGAGACTCAAAATTGGGGGAGATTGAGTTAAATATTTAATTTTACATTAATATTATTAACTCAGAATCTAAATTTATACATTAATTACATAAAAATATTATCTTTTTTTATTTATAAATTTAGGCCCAAGATACTTTCTTATATCTTCATCAGAAGAAAAATCATCTATAAGTATTTCTCTTCCTGTTTCTTCGAATACAACTAAAACTTCGCAATCTCCTTGTAAGAAGAATTTCCTAACTGTTTCTTCTCTAACTTCTCTAACTTTAGTTATGTTCTTTTTAGTTTTTTCATAATCCTTAGTATAATAACTATCCATCATATTTATTATTTTTGTATATCTATTCATAAAATACCTCCTATAAATATTCTAAAAATATATGTTATAATAATTGTTTGTATTAACCTAATAATTATAACAAGGAGTAATAATAATGACTAGTATAAAAAAGAATCATGTAGTAAATTGTATAAATTATGCAAATGAAAATAGACTATTTGATAAATTAAATAATATTTATAAAAGTTTACCAAGTGGAGATTGTAGTGGATGTGGAAATTGTTGTATGGAATCTGTTGGTACAAATTTAATTGAATTTATAAATATATATAATTATTTAGAGAATAAGCCAGAACTAAAAAAGATGTGTTTAGATAAAATTATAGATTATTATTTCTTAGAATATATAGATAAAAAACCATGCCCATTTAAAGATAAAGATAATAGGTGTATGATATATGAAGTAAGACCATTAAACTGTAGGTTGTTTGGTCATTGGAAAAAAGAAGATTATAATAAAAATTTAAGTAATATTACTCAAAGAAATAGAGAGTATAGGGATTTAATAAAATCAAAATATGGGTTTGATATTAGTGACAAAGTGGTAAATTATAAAATTGAGTATTGCGAAACCTTTATACCACAAGAAAGATATTTAGAAAAAAGTGAAAGATTAGAGTTTGCAGATAACTTAATGATATTAGATTCGAATATATACTCTAAAGGAATCATAGATATAGATTTTAAAGATAGAGGAATAGTTGAGTACTTTATAGAAAGCTTATTAAAAGAAGATACTGCGTACAATATAAAAGTAAGGGTATCTAAAGATAAGAATGTTAGAAATCGTGCGATTAATAGATTAAAAAAAATACTATTATAAAAAGGTGATTTAATGAACTTAATAAATATATCGGGTAATACTTTTTATATAAGAGGAGGAACTAATACAGGATTATATTTATTTGATGATAATTCAGCATTGATTATTGATCCTGGATTAAGTGGAGCAAGACCAAATAAAATAATAAAAATATTAAATGAAAGAAATATAGAGTTAAAATATATAATAAATACTCATGAGCATAATGATCATTTCGGGGCTTGTAGTCAATTTAAAGAGTATTATAAGGATGTAGAGATATTATCATCAGAAGAGGCAAAATTATATATAGAAAAACTAGAATTATTTTCGAAATATATAATGGGTGGAAAAAGTAATATATTCATGGATGAGAAACTTAAGAATAGATCGCCAAAAGATATATCTATAGATACGGTTATAACTGAAGGAATATTAAGTATAAATAATAAAAAGTTTGAAGTTTTTAATTTTAAGGGTCATACTCCAGGAAGCATAGGTGTTTTAACGGATGATAAAGTATTATTTGTAGGAGACTTATTAGTAGGCGAAGAGATGCTTTCGAAATATGATTTTTTATTTTTATTTGATATTGAAGAACAAATAAAATCATTAGAGCGAATAAAAAATATAGACTTTGAATATATGGTAATAGCTCATAGTAAAAAGTTTATATCAAAAGATGAAAGTTATAAGATAATAGATAAACATAAAATAGCTATAGATAAGTATATAAATCAGATTAGGATATATTTAAATAATCCAATTACTATAGAAAATATATTAAAGCACATTATAGTAAATAACAACTTAAGTCATTCTTATAAAGAATATCATTTCTTTAAATCATCTTTAATTTCTTTAATAAGTTACCTAATAGATTTAGGTGAAGTTGATTATATATTAAAGGATGGAGAGTTGCTTTATTATACCAAAAATAAATAACTTATGTTAAAATAGATATGTATGGAAAAATGAGATAAAGGGTGGATGATATGGAATACGAAAAATGGGATGAAGTATTAGCGCCTTATAATAATGCGGTTGAAGAATTAAAAGTAAAGTTTAAAAATATAAGAAAAGAATTTTTAACAAAAGGAGAATATTCTCCAATAGAATTTGTAACAGGAAGAACTAAAAAAATAGCCTCTATTGTATCAAAAGCTAAGCGACTAAATATACAAGATATTGAAGCTGAAATGGAAGATATAGCTGGTATAAGAATAATGTGTCAGTTTGTGGAAGATATATATAATATTGTTAATTTAATTAAGTTGAGAAGTGATATGACTATAGTTTATGAAAAAGACTATATTAAAAACTTTAAAGACAGTGGATATAGAAGCTATCATGTAATAATAAAATACCCTATAAATTCAATAGCAGGATCTAAGGAAATTTTATGTGAGATACAGATAAGAACACTTGCTATGAACTTTTGGGCAACAATAGAACATTCTTTGAAATACAAGTATGAACATTATATACCGGAAACACTTGCGGTTAGATTAAGAAGAGCAGCAGATGCGGCATTTTTATTAGATCAAGAAATGAGTGAAATTAGAGAAGATATAATGAAAGCTCAAGTTATGTACCAAGTAAAGTCTGTTACATTAAGAGATGTTTTAGATAAAATTCAAGAATTATATAATGTAGGTGAAACGCATAAGGCCATAAAATATCAAAGAAGATTAGATAAAATAGACAATGAAAGAGATATAACTGAAATATTGCAATTAAAAAAGGAAATAGATTCCTTATTACAAGAATATAAAAATAAAGTTGATGATTAGGCAGTTATCCAATGTAGGATAACTGTCTTTTTTGGAAATATTAAAATATATAGTTACATAATTTGAAACGTAGTACTAGAAAGGACAGATTAGATGAGTTTATATGCAATAGGTGATTTACATTTTTCAACATTAGTAGAAAAGCCAATGAATATATTTGGAGATAAATGGGACAAACATGAAGAGAAAATAATTAGTAGCTGGAAAGATAATGTTAAAGACGAAGATGTAGTTTTAGTTTTAGGAGATACTTCATGGGGGATTAATCTAACTGAAGCTAAACCAGATTTAGATATTATAAGTAATCTTTGTGGAAATAAAATTTTTATAAAAGGAAATCATGATTATTGGTGGACAACAGTAACTAATTTAAATAAATTATATGATAATATGAAATTTTTACAAACAAATTTCTATGAGTACGGAGAGTATGCTATATGTGGTGGTAGAGGATGGATTTGTCCTAATGATTTTAAATTTGATGACAATGATGAGAAAATATATAAGAGAGAAGAAAATAGAATTAGGCTATCACTTCAAGCTGCAAAGAAAAAGGGATATTCTAAATTTATAGTTATAACCCATTATCCACCTACAAATGATAAATTAGAAGAATCTTTATTTACTAATTTGTACGAAGAATATGGTGTAGAAAAAGTAATATATGGTCATTTACATGGTAAAGAATCATTTAAAATGGGTCTAAAAGGGGTTAGAAATGGAGTGGAGTATATCTTAGCTTCTTGTGATTATACAGATTTTAATTTAATAAAAATAATGGATTAATAAACCAATAATTTGTAAATACTATCAAATAAAATATTAAAATACAAAAATTAGGAAGATTGTCCTAATTGAAGAAGGAGACTTAAATGTATGAGATGGATAGTAGTATTCTTATTTTTATATTTTATACCTTTGATAGTATTATTTAAAAATTATAATAATATAAAGAGATCATTTATATACGCAAGTATGTATATTACATTAGTTACTACAATAGTAATAACTAATATATACATTAGTGGATTAAATAAAATAAAAGAAGCAATGTATTATCAAAACTATTCTTTTGGAAAAGAATATACAGAAGAAAAAATTATAAATGAAAATAAGCCTGTACAAGATACTTCTGAGATAGCAAAACTAGAAGAAATTAAAGTGAATGCTAAAAATGATAGCAATAATATAGTGTCAGAAAATAAGGAACATGATAATAAAGAAGTAGTAAATTTTGATTCTAAAAAAAGCGATAAAGAGCTTATATATGAATTTAAGAAGGAAATTTATGAAATAGAGCTTAAAGCACTTATTCCTATGAGAGAGTGTATACCTTATACTAAAAATATAGTTGAAAACATAAAAAAATTAGATAAAGTTAAACAAGACTTAGAATATGCATCAGATATGTGTACAGAAGTTATATCGATATACACAACTATGGATATACCACAATTATCAAATGATGAATATACTAAAATGTTAATTGATGCCAGAAATGATGTAAAAACAGCATATGAATTAAGAGAGAAAGCGATGGAGTCTGCAATTACTCTTATAAATACTAAAAATCCTAAATATATAGGTAAAATAACAGAGTATCTTAATTTATCAGATAACTATATAGCTAATTTTAAAGATAGATTGACAGATTTAAATCAAATTATAGACGAACAATAATATATATGTATACTTGGTATTATATTCCTATACTAAGTATACATTTTTTAAGTATAAGAAAAGTATTATATAAATAGTATATAAATTGATCTTAATCAATGTGTATGCTGTTTAATATATAATAAAAGTAAATTTTTGATTTATAATTTAACATATGATATAATGTGTTAAATCAACATGATGATGGGTATTAGGGAGGACAAATATGATTAAATTAAATATATGCATAGACATAGATGGAACTATAACTAGTCCATATCATTTTATTCCATATTTAAATGAATTATATAATAAAAATATAACAGAAGAAGAATGTAATACTCATAATTGGGAAGTTTTATATGGTGTAGATATGAATACTATGATAAGTGCATTTCATGAAAAATACATGCATTCATATGGAGAAGCAAAGGTAGTTGATAATGCTAAAAATATTATAGATGA